>NZ_JBOKRY010000007.1:0-112880 GCF_051972595.1 Simiaoa sp.
TGCGAGTGATCATGCTGCGAGTGATCATGCTGCGAGTGATCATGCTGCGAGTGATTATGCTGCGAGTGATCATGCTGCGAGTGATCATGTTGCGGAGTGATCACACCGCGGAGCCCATCTCACTATGGAGCAACATCTTGTGAGGCTTTTTGAATATTCTTGATTACCTTTAGTCAATGCCAGGAGAATTTTCATGTAGGGAATTATGGATTTAGAGGAAATATTGTGTAATGATCTGCTGCACCTGATCCGTGGAAATGGGGCATTTGCTTGTCTCATAAGTGGTGATCAGTTGCATGGATGGGAAGATTCCGTTATAACAGTAGGTTTTCAGCTTATTGCAGGCAGTATCACAATAAGGCGCATTATCCATCATACCGAAATGCTCCCAGTAGAAGATTTTATTCGTAACCGGATGCATAATCGTAAAATCCGGATAAGCCGTGAATTCCTTTAACGGCAGCGCCGCTTCATATCGATAGGGAATATGGTTGGTATAGAGCAGATTCGCAATGATGACTTCTGATTTTGAACGGACTTTATGCCCGGCCAGCGTAGTATGGATCAAATGCTCCGGATGAGAAGAATTGGTTTCAAAGCTCTCCGCGCACCATTTCTGCGCAGACACAGGAAGCTTGTCCTTCGCAAAATAGCTTTGTAGTAATGGGTAATAAGGGGAGGAGTCGGCCAACAAGTCAGTAGCCTTTTCTCTTGGAAGTGTGGAGGGAAATTTCTTTTGATATGTTTCAATAAATGCTATTTCTTCTGAAATTTCATGCAGCATAAGCTCGTAGTATTTCTTTAATGCAAGAGCTTGCGCCAGTTCCTTTTGAGATTTCTGAGATTTCTGAAGATACTTTCTAGTACCGTCCTTCAGATAGAACCAGTCGATATAGGTCCCTTTGTTACGACAATAGGATATACTCCCATCTGGTAGTTTACTTACTTCATTAAGAAGAAAATTCTTCTTTTTCAACAGATGTTCTTTTCGATGTATTAATTCTGCGTAATTAATTGTAGTACCTCCTTTAAATGTTAAATGCATGGAATTCTGGAAGAATTATCCAACTGAATAGAAAGATTTACAGATGCGCTTAGTATAACTTGCTTTGAGAAAATAGTCAAGGAAAATAAATTCCTGAAAAAAGCTATCAAAAGGCTGTAAATGGTGGAAAAAGGTTCTGATTTATGATTAAAAAAAGGAGATTTCCTGAAAAAATGTCAAAAATAAATAGAATGGTGGAAAAAAAGCTGTTTAAGGCACAAAATTCCACCAAAAGTCGCTAAAACAGACAAAATGGAGGAAATCAAAAAAGGGACGAATAGGATGAAAATGGGGGGATCAGAAAATGAGACGAATAGGATAAAAATGGGGGGAAAATCAGAAAAATGAGACGAATAGGATGAAAATGGGGGAAATCAGAAAATGAGACGAATAGGATGAAAATGGAGGTGCAGGGGCGACGGTAGCGAGTAGGAACGAAGAGGTGATGGGAACGACAACTAAGAAGCCTTAAGCTATGGTCAGAAAGGGAGTAAATCCGGAACTTATAGGCTGATAGAACAAAAAGAAATATTAAAAACACCCGCAGCAGGGATTCTGCGAATCCCCTGCCGCGGGTGTAGCTTGCCTTATGACGGTGCTATCGACTGGGTAGGCTACTTTCTGCATGTACCTCGTAAGTGCCATATCCGGCACCGTGCCGTCAATATCGCACAGTCGCTATTCGTTATCACACATTCGGCACCGTGCCGCCATTACCGCCACATATCAAAAATAGTTTCTTTATTCCACACCCTCGCCCTTTTTCAGATTCTTCTGGGCGGTGGAGAGCATGAGCTTGATGCGGTTGAGCTGGTTGACTTCGCTGGCGCCGGGATCGTAGTCGATGGCCACGATGTTGGAGGAAGGATAAGCCTTCCGCAGGGCTTTGATAACGCCCTTGCCTACGACGTGGTTCGGCAGGCAGCCGAAGGGCTGGGTACATACGATGTTTGGTACGCCTTCCTTGATCAGTTCCACCATCTCACCGGTTAAGAACCACCCTTCACCGGTCTGGTTGCCGATGGATACGATGGGCTCCGCATAGGAGACGATCTTGTAGATGCTGGTGGGTGCATCGAAATGCTTACTTTGCTCAAATGCTTTCACGGCAGAACCGCGGAGGATATGCTCGATCGCCCAGATGCCCAGTGCAGAGATCTTCGCGGTCTTTTTGCTGGTGCCTAAGTGCTCTGCCTTGTAGATCTGATTGTAGAAGCAGTACAGCATGAAGTCGATCAGGTCGGGAACCACAGCTTCCGCACCCTCACTCTCTAACAGCTCCACCAGGTGATTGTTGCCGGCAGGAGAGAACTTCACCAGGATCTCGCCGACTACACCGACGCGGGGCTTCTTGATATCCAGTACCGGAATCGCATCGAAATCACGGATGATCTCGGTACACATCCTGCGGAACTTGCCTATGCTGATATGCTTCGCAGATACAAAATCCTGTACCTTCTTAAGCCATTCTCTGTGCAGGGCATCCACGGAACCAGGAGTTGCTTCATAAGGACGCATCCGGTAGACACAACGCATGAAGATATCACCGAACTCAGCACCTACTGCTGCACGTAGTATAAGATCTGCATTCAGATGGAAGCCGGGATTGCTCTCGATACCCGCCAGGTTCAGGGAGATGACAGGGATCTGCTCCATGTCTGCCTTCTTCAGGGCACGGCGGATGAAGCCGATATAGTTCGTCGCACGGCATCCGCCACCGGTCTGGCTCATGATAATGGCGGTCTTGTTCAGGTCATATTTCCCGGACAGCAGAGCTTCCATGATCTGTCCGACTACCAGCAGGGAAGGATAGCAGGCATCGTTGTTAACGTATTTCAGACCTACATCCACGGAGTGCTTGTTGTCATTGTCCAATACGACGAAATTGTAACCGCAGGCATTGAACGCAGGCTGTAAGATCTCAAAGTGTATCGGGGACATCTGCGGACAGATGATGGTGTAGTCCTTACGCATCTCTTCGGTGAACGGTACCTTATCAATAGCGGAAGAACGGATGGTGCGGTGCTTGCCCAGTTTCTCACGGACACGGATCGCGGACAACAGGGAACGGATACGGATACGCGCCGCACCCAGATTGTTGACTTCATCGATCTTTAAACAGGTGTAGATCTTGTCGGAGCCGGAGAGAATGTCGTTCACCTGATCGGTGGTAACGGCATCCAGACCGCAGCCGAAGGAATTCAGCTGGATCAGATCCAGATTCTCTACCGTCTTCACATAGCTTGCAGCTGCATATAACCTGGAGTGATACATCCACTGGTCGGATACGATCAGGGGCCGCTCCGGTTTCGCCAGATGGGAGATGGAATCCTCGGTAAGCACTGCCATATCGTAGGAGGTGATCAGCTCGGGAATACCATGGTTGATCTCCGGGTCTACATGATAAGGACGACCTGCCAGCACAATACCGCGTTTGCCGGTTTGACGTAAGTATTCCAGTGTTTCTTCGCCTTTTTTCTCCATATCATGGCGCGCATTCGCCAACTCCTGCCAGCCTTTTACGCAGGCTGCAGCAATCTCAGCAGCGGGAATTTCGGTGAATTCCTTCGTCAGCGCATCCGTCACCGTACCCAGATCTCTGAAGGACATGAACGGATTGCGGAAGGTGATCTCACCGCCGGCGATTTCCTCCACGTTATTCTTGATATTCTCGGAATAAGAAGTAACGATGGGGCAGTTGTAATGGTTGTTCGCATCTTCGAACTCATTACGCTCATAGAACAGCGCAGGATAGAAGATGAACTTAATACCCTGACGGATCAGCCAGGTCACATGACCGTGAGCCAGCTTCGCCGGGTAACATTCGGATTCACTGGGGATGGACTCAATACCGAGCTCGTAGATCTTGCGGTTGGAGCTGGGAGAGAGTACCACACGGTAGCCCAGTTCGGTGAAAAATGTGAACCAGAACGGATAGTCCTCGTACATATTCAGTACTCTGGGGATACCTACCACACCTCTGGGAGCCTTGTCGACCTCCAGGGATTCATAGGAGAATAATCTATGTAATTTATATTCGTATAAATTCGGTACATTGTGGGCATTCTTCTGTCCACCAATACCGCGTTCGCAACGGTTGCCGGAGATGAACTGACGGCCACCGGAGAACTTGTTGATGGTCAGACGGCAGTTGTTGGTACAACCCTTACATTTTGCCATACTGGTCTCGAACTGCAGGTCGCAGATCTTCTGATAATCCAGCATGGTGGTCACATAACCGTCCTCGTAATGCTCTCTGGCGATCAGCGCCGCACCGAAAGCGCCCATGATACCGGCGATGTCGGGACGGATCGCCTGACAATTTGCAATTTTTTCAAAGCTTCTCAGAACGGCATCGTTGTAGAAGGTACCGCCCTGTACCACGATATTTTTACCAAGCTCTGATGCATCGGAGACTTTGATCACCTTAAATAAAGCATTCTTGATAACGGAGTAAGCAAGTCCTGCGGAGATATCCGCTACGGAAGCGCCTTCCTTCTGTGCCTGCTTTACTTTGGAGTTCATGAATACGGTACAACGGGTACCCAGGTCGATGGGATGCTCTGCGAACAGGGCAGCCTGAGCAAAATCCTGCACGGTATAGTTCAGAGATTTCGCAAAGGTCTCGATAAAGGAACCGCAGCCGGAGGAACAAGCCTCATTTAACTGCACGCTGTCTACGGTCTGATTCTTGATCTTGATGCACTTCATGTCCTGACCGCCGATGTCTAAGATGCAGTCGACGCTGGGATCGAAGAAAGCAGCGGCATAGTAATGTGCCACGGTCTCTACTTCGCCGTCATCTAACAGGAAAGCAGCCTTCATCAGCGCCTCGCCGTAACCGGTGGAACAGGAGCGCACGATCTCCACACCCTCGGGAAGGAGAGAGTAGATCTCCTTCAGGGAACGGATCGCCGTCTTCAACGGACTTCCGTCATTGCCGGAGTAGAAGGAATATAACAGAGATCCGTCCTCACCCACCAGTGCGATCTTCGTGGTGGTGGAACCGGCATCGATACCCAGGAATGCCTTGCCCTGATAGGACTGCAGATCACCGGTGGTTACATGATGCTTACTGTGACGCTCTACGAACTCCTGATATGCAGCCTTGTCTGCAAACAGGGGCTCCATGCGTTCCACTTCAAATTCCATCTTGATATCGGAGGACAGCTTTTTCACCATATCGGACAGGCTGATGCAGACATCTTCCTTCGCATTCAATGCGGAGCCGATGGCTGCGAACAGATGTGAGTTGTCCACGTCGATGATGTGCTCGTCATCCAGATTTAGGGTACGGATAAAAGCGGCCTTTAACTCAGACAGGAAATGTAACGGTCCGCCTAAAAATGCTACATGACCGCGGATCGGCTTACCGCATGCCAGACCGGAGATGGTCTGGTTCACCACAGCCTGGAAAATAGAAGCGGACAGGTCTTCCTTGGTAGCTCCTTCGTTGATCAGCGGCTGGATATCGGTCTTGGCAAATACACCACAGCGGGCAGCAATGGCGTAGAGTGATTTATAATCTTTTGCATATTCGTTTAAGCCCGAAGCGTCCGTCTGGAGCAGGCTTGCCATCTGGTCGATAAAGGAACCGGTACCGCCGGCGCAGATGCCGTTCATACGCTGCTCCACGTTACCGCCTTCAAAATAGATGATCTTCGCATCCTCACCGCCGAGCTCGATAGCTACATCGGTCTTGGGTGCCAGCTCCTGCAGGGAAGTAGCCACAGCTACGACCTCCTGCGTAAAAGGAACGCCTAAGTGATTGGCTAACGTCAGTCCGCCGGAGCCTGTGATCATGGGGTGCAGCTGCAATTCGCCCAGCTGGTCATATGCCTTCTTAAGGAGACCGGACAGCGTCTCCCGGATATTGGCGAAGTGACGCTCATAATCGGAAAATAAAATATTGTGGTTTTCATCTAAAATCGCAATCTTGACAGTGGTAGAACCGATATCTATGCCGAGCGTTGCGTATTTTTCCTGTGAATTCATGTGATACATCCTTCCTGATAAAATGCTGTAACCACTCAGAAGGTCAATGATGAGTTACAGAATTACTTCTTAATATATGCGACTTTTCTTTCACAAAACTTTTTTCATTATACGACAAAAAAAAACATAATGCAACGAACAAAGATAAAACGCTGTCGTTAAAATTGTGTAAAGAAAAAATGAAATAAATAGGAATTCTATAAACTTTTGAACGTGCGGTTTACTTATTGTCCTGTGGATGTTACAATCTCGATAGAGAAAAACGAATGGGTAATTAGATAGAAACGGAGAAATGACTTTATGAGCAAATTTGAGAAAAAATTCGGCAGATATGCGATCCCGAATCTGACACTGATCCTTATCTTAAGTTATGTGGCGGGATATGTAATAGAACTGCTGGGAAGTGCGGCAGGTGTGAATATGCTGGGATTTCTGACACTGGACCCTTACCGGATCCTGCACGGACAGATCTGGAGACTGGTGACCTGGGTGATCGTGCCTCCTGACAGTTTTGATGTTTTTACGATAATTATGCTGTACTTTTATTATAGCCTGGGAACCACCCTGGAGCGCACCTGGGGAACCTACCGGTATAATGTCTATATTTTCTCGGGAATCCTGTTTACAGTAGTCGGCAGCTTCCTGTGTATGGGCGTGGTGTATCTGATGTATGGCAGTCTGCCTACGGAAATTGCATCCGCATATTTTTACAGTGGATCTTATGCTTTCAGCACATATTATATTAACTTGTCGATCTTCCTTGCATTTGCGGCAACGTATCCGGATATGCAGGTGCTTTTGATGTTCGTGATCCCCGTGAAGGTAAAATGGATGGGAATCCTGGATGCAGTCTTAATGCTGTACTACGTGATCAAAGGTGGTGTGTTCACCAAATTTGCGATCATAGCATCTTTACTTAATTTTGTGTTATACTTTTACAGAATGCACAGAAGCCGCATCTCGCCGAAGCAGATGCACCGCAGGGCCCAGTTCGAGAAAAAATCAAATGCCGGACGGGCAAAAGTCACGAGGCATAAATGCGCGATCTGTGGCAGGACGGAAGAGGACGATCCGAGCCTGGAGTTCCGTTTTTGCTCCAAATGTAACGGTAACTACGAATATTGCCAGTATCATTTGTTTACGCACGAACATGTGAAATAAAGATTTGTAATATCCGTTACGGCATGACTGCTCGCAGGCAATGCCGAGCGGATATTAGCAAATCGAACAGACATGAGCAAGAAGGACGAATCGTCCGGACCACGAATGGATGTACACTTTCGAGAGTGCGAAGCACGGAGAAAGTGTATTATTGCAAGAGGCAGACGTATGACCACTCGCAGGCAATGCGCGAAGTGTGGAGATAGTGATGTTATTATAAAGGAGACCCTATATGAACAAAGAAGTATTATTTGCCAAGACCTTAGAGGAGGTCCGCAAGACTGCCAAAGAGCAGGGAAACTGCATCAGCGAAGAGCAGGTAAAGGAAGCCTTCGCGGAGCTTGACTTGAGTGGTGAACAATTACAGATGGTATTTGACTATCTGTTAAAACATAAAATAGGTATCGGACAGCCCATGGATCCTGACGAATTCCTTACGGATGAGGAAAAGGATTATTTACAGGAATATCTGGATGAAGTGGCAGCTCTGCCTGTCTACACGGATGGAGAGAAACAGGCATTTTCCATCGCTGCCATGGCGGGGGAGACCGACGCCCAGCAGCGTCTGATCGAGATCTATCTGGCGGATGTGGCGGAGATCGCGAAGCTTTACGCTGGACAGGGTGTCATGTTAGAGGATCTGGTAGGTGAAGGGAATCTTGCGCTTTCCTTCGGAGTGACTATGTTAGGCAGTCTGGAGAAGCCGGAGGAAGTCGAGGGAATGCTTGGCAAGATGATCATGGATGCCATGGAAGAGTACATTGCCGAGCACACAGAGAACTCTAAGATCGACAAGCGCGTGGAAGACAAGGTCAACAAGGTGGCGGACAAAGCGAGAGAACTGGCAGAGGAGCTGCAGCGCAAGGTGACCATAGAGGAACTGATGGAGGAGACCGGCATGTCCCGCAAAATGATCGAGGATGCGGTGCGGATGAGCGGTTTCAAGATTGAGGATATCGACAACAATGCAAAAGACAGTTTATGAGAATTATAAATACAGCCTGCAGGACACGGCAAAAGTCTACATAGGTGCGAAATATACTTTTGCAGAGCTTTTGGAGCAGGACGAGGTGGCGTTTAAATTCCGCCTGATCGTGGAACGCTATATTTTAGCGGAAAAGGAAGTGGATCCCGAGGATACGCTGGAGACCCATCTGTATTATCTGAAGCCGGACAGCTTTCTGGTCAAAATCTACGACCGGATCAAGGCAAGAGTAAAGATCAATATCATCGAGGAGAAAAAGGGGATCTTCGGCAGAGGGAAGAAACGGTATGTGACGAAGGAACTGAACATCCGGGAACTGACCGCCATGACTCCGGAAGAAAAGGAGGCAAAGGGCGTCGTGATCCAGGAAATCTCCATGAGCAAGCTGGCACTGGCAGGCTTCTGATAGATTAAGCTCACCCATAGAAAGCATACGCGACTGCTTGCAGGCAGCGAAGGCTTTCTATGAGGGGAGCAAACGAACATGAGCAAGAAGGACGATAGTCCGAATTGCGAATGGGCGTTACGATTTCGAGAGAGCGCAGCACGAAGAAATCGTTTAAGCCAGAATTAAACTGAGATAGAATAATAGAGGAAACAAAAATGAGAGTAGAAGATTTATCCACATATGAGATCATAGAGAAACGGCAGATCCCGGACATCAACAGCGTGACTTATCTGTGCCGTCATAAGAAGACCGGAGCAAGAGTGGCACTGGTATCCAATGACGACGAGAACAAAGTATTTTACATCGGTTTCCGTACCACCCCGAAGGACTCCACCGGCGTGGCACATATCCTGGAGCACTCCGTATTATGCGGCTCGAAGGAATTCCCGGTGAAGGATCCTTTTGTGGAACTGGTAAAAGGTTCTTTGAACACTTTTTTAAATGCCATGACCTATCCGGATAAGACTGTATACCCTGTGGCAAGCTGTAATGACAAGGATTTCCAGAACCTGATGCATGTCTATCTGGATGCGGTATTTTACCCGAACATTTATAAAAATGAATCCATTTTCCGGCAGGAAGGCTGGCATTATGAGCTGGAAGGTGACGAGGAAGAGCTGAAGGTCAACGGTGTGGTCTACAACGAGATGAAGGGAGCATTTTCTTCTCCGGATGATGTGCTGGAGAGAGAGATCATGAACTCTCTGTATCCTCACACCACCTATGGCTGTGAGTCCGGAGGTGACCCGGAGGTGATCCCGGAGCTGACGTATGAAGAGTTCCTGGATTTCCACCGGAAGTTCTATCATCCTTCCAACAGCTATATCTACCTCTACGGTAACATGGATATGGCACAGAAGCTGACTTTTATCGACGAACATTATCTGTCTGCCTACGATGCTCTTAAGGTGGATTCCGAAGTGACCGAGGAGCCGGCTTTCGATAAGCCCGGCCGCATCGTCAGAGACTGTCCCATCGGCGAGGGAGAGGACGAAGAAGAGAATACCTATCTGTCCCAGAACTTCTGCGTCGGTGACAGCCTGGATCCGAAGCTCTACATTGCATTTCAGATCCTGGATTATGCGCTGTGCTCCGCACCGGGTGCACCCTTAAAGCAGGCGCTGGTAGACCGCGGCATAGGCAAGGATGTTTACAGCATTTACGAGAATGGTATCCGTCAGCCATATTTCAGTGTCGTGGCGAAGGACACTTCCGTAGAAAAAGAACAGGAATTTTTACAGGTAACAGAAGAAGTACTTAAGAAGCTGGCGGCGGAAGGCTTCGACGAGAAGGCATTGCTTGCCGGTATCAATTACTACGAATTCAAATACAGAGAGGCAGATTTCGGCTCCTATCCCAAGGGACTGATGTATGGCTTACAGGTGTTGGACAGCTGGCTGTATGACGACAGGCTGCCGTTTGTTCATATCGAGGCAAACGATACCTTTGCTGAGCTTAGAAAGGAAGTTAAGAGCGGATATTTTGAGGGTCTGGTACAAAAATACCTGCTGGACAATACGCACCGCAGCGTGGTGATCCTGCAGCCAAAGTCGGGACTCTTAGAGGAGCAGGAACAGAAGCAGCGCAAGAAAATGGCACAGGTGAAAGCGGCTATGAGTCCGGATGAACTGGAAGCTGTAAAAGAGACCTTCCGTAAGCTGACCGAGTTCCAGGAGAGTGAGGATGCGAAGGAAGATCTGGAGAAGATTCCTCTGCTGAAGCGGGAAGATATGAAAAAAGAGGCAAATCTCCCGGTAAACGAGGTACGGAGTATTGGGGATACCACACTTTTGTATCATGATCTGTTTACCAACGGTATCGGTTACTTACGACTGATCTTCAAACTGGATCAGATCCCCGGAAAATATTTCCCGTATATCGGTATCTTAAAAGGTTGTCTTGGACTGCTGAATACCGAGCATTATGCGTATGGAGATCTCTATAATGAGATGAACCTGGTCACCGGCGGCATGGCTGCGGTGAATAATGTCTATGGCAGATTGCAGGATACGGATGAATTTACGTTGACCCTGGAGCTGAAGACGAAGGTGTTCTATGATCGTATTGCCGATGCCATCGATCTGATGCGTGAGATCGTCATGACCAGTGATCTCACGGACACCAAGCGTCTCTATGAGATCCTGGCGGAGGGCAAGTCCCGCATGCAGGCACAGATGACGAGCGGCGGACACAGTGTGGCAGCCGGAAGAGCCATGTCCTACGGCAGTATTCCCGGAGCTGTCAGTGAGGAAATCTCCGGCATCCCGTTCTACCGCCTGATCACCGACCTGGAAGCACATTTTGACGAGAAAAAAGAAGAACTGGTGGAGATCTTACAGACGTTATTAAAAATGATCTTCCGTCCGGAGAATCTTATGGTGGATTTCGTCGGTGAAGAGAAGGCAGTGGGACTTTTGGATGCCCCGGTGGAAGCTTTCAAGGCTGCACTCTATACCGGATCCGTGGAAAAAGAACATTATATTCCGGAGGTCTCCCGGAAGAATGAAGGGTTCTTAACCTCCGGACAGGTCAATTATGTATGTCGTGCCGGTAATTTCCGCAAGAGCGGACTAAAATATACCGGAGCTTTAAGAGTGCTGAAGGTCATGCTGGGCTATGAATATCTGTGGGTCAATGTCCGTGTAAAGGGTGGCGCCTACGGCTGTATGTGCAGCTTCGGCAGATCCGGTGACAGCTACTTTGTCTCATACAGAGATCCGAACCTGGGCAGAACGATTGATATATATGAAAAGGCAGCGGATGCCATCGCAGAATTTACCGCGGATGAACGCACCATGACCCAGTATATCATCGGTGCAGTCAGCGATCTGGATGTGCCTATGAATCCGGCAGCAAAGGGACTGTATTCCCTGAGTGCCTATATGACGGGACTGGACGATGCAGCATTACAGAGAGAACGGGAGGAACTGCTGTCCGCTACCGTAGAGGATATCCGGGCACTGTCCGCGCATATCCGGGCATTTATGCAGGAGGATCTGCTCTGCGTCGTAGGCACGGCTTCCAAGGTAAAGGAAGAACAGGACAGATTCCTGAAGGTGGAAAATCTGTTTTAATACGAATCACGCGTAGCAGAGGTTTTGCAAAAAAAGAAAGAACTTTTGTGATATTATTTCGTTTATATGGGTGAACAATAAAAAGTCAACAGCAGGCGGATCCGGCAGGGCGTCCGGATGCCGTCCGCAGAACGGAGAGGGTTATGAAAAAACGAAATTTTGAAACCAAGATCATTACAGGGTTACTCACTGCCGGCATGATATTATCGCTGACCGCCTGCGGCAGTTCATCGAAGGGCGGTTACGGCATCAGTGATCTCATGGATGCGGATTATTCTGTTGCTTCCAATGAGGCAGCTGCACCGGAGGCGTCCGCTTATGAAGATGGCTTCGGCATGACAGAGGGGTACGATTCCGCAGAAAATGCTCAGGACACAGGTAATACAGTGCCTGAGGAGACTGCAGCCACAGCAGACCGGAAGCTGATCAAGACCGTGAATATGGATGTCGAGACCAGGGAGTATGATAAGCTGTTAAGTGCGGTAGAGAATAAAGTAACAGAGCTCGGCGGCTATATCGAAAGTCTGGATGCCTATAACGGCAGTACATATTATAGTTATCGTTCTACAAGGAATGCCAATCTGACCATCCGCATCCCGAAGGACAGACTGGAGGAGTTCCAGAATACGGTCTCAGAGCTGGGCAATGTGACCAGCCGTTCGGAGAATGTACAGGATGTGACGCTGACCTATGTGGATCTGCAAAGCCACCGGGATGCCCTTAAGACCGAACAGGAGAGATTATTACAGCTTTTAGAGCAGGCAGAGAGTGTGGAAGATATTATTACCATCGAACAGCGTCTGTCCGATGTCAGATACCAGCTGGAAAGCATGGAATCCCAGCTTCGCAGCTATGATAACCGGGTTGACTACAGTACCGTATACCTTTATATTGATGAAGTAGAAGTCTATACACCTGTGGAAGAAGAGACCGTCTGGGAGCGCATTTCCACCGGATTTGTAGACAGTCTGAAAAATATCGGCGAGGGACTAAAGGAAGCAGCGATCTGGTTCGTGATCCATATTCCTTATCTGGTGATCTGGGCGATCGTGATCGTTATCATCATCCTGATCCTGAAGAAGATCAAAAAGCGCACGAAGCGCATCCGCGCTGAAGAACAGAAGAGAAAAGCTGAAGAGGAAGCGAACAAGCAGAAAGCTCTGCAGAATGTGGCAGGTGCAGAAGAGAGTACTGCATCGGAAGCACCCAAAAAGTAATGAGTAAGGAAACATAAGATAAGCCGGACTGACCGGCAACTGACCAAAAAGAAAAAGTGTCAGGGAAAAAGACAAGAACAGGAGAAATAGAAAATGAACGAAAATCCGGCATATAAATCCGGCTTTGCCACACTGATCGGACGTCCCAACGTAGGTAAGTCCACTCTGATGAACCGACTGATCGGACAGAAGATCGCCATCACATCCAACAAACCGCAGACCACCCGTAACCGTATCCAGACGGTACTGACCCTGGAAGAGGGACAGATCGTATTCCTGGATACCCCCGGTATTCACAAGGCGAAAAACAAACTGGGCGATTATATGGTGAATGTTGCGGAGCATACGTTAAATGACGTGGATGTGATCCTATGGCTGGTGGAGCCCACGAATTTCATCGGTGCCGGAGAACGTCATATCATCGAGCAGCTGAAGAAGACCAAGACTCCTGTGATCCTGGTCATTAATAAGACGGACACCGTGAAAAAGGATGATATTCTGGCATTTATTGATACTTATCGCAAGGAACTGGATTTCTGCGAGATCGTCCCGGTGTCCGCATTAAAGGGTGACAACACAGATGTACTGATTCAGTGTATTTTGAAATATCTGCCGTATGGCCCTGCCTTTTATGATGAAGATACCATCACCGACCAGCCCATGCGCCAGATCGTGGCAGAACTGATCAGAGAGAAGGCACTCAGACTTTTATCCGAAGAAATTCCTCACGGTATTGCCGTAACCGTGGAAAGTATGAAAGAGAGAGGTAAGATCTGCGACATCGAGGCCACTATTATCTGTGAGAGAGATTCCCACAAGGGCATCATCATCGGCAAGGGTGGCCAGATGTTGAAAAAGATCGGCTCCCAGGCGCGCCCGGAGATCGAAGATATGCTGGAAATGAAAGTCAATTTACAGCTTTGGGTGAAGGTGAAGAAGGACTGGAGAGACAGCGACATCTTACTCAAAAACTTCGGATATAATCCGAAAGACATCGAGATGGGCGAATAGAAAAACAAAATTTGCAGACCCTATTTTTACAGAGGATGATACACCGATAAACTGATAAAAAGAGGGGGATGCGTAAGATGCAGTTCATAAATTACTGGCAGCAATTTGAACATACCGGCAGAGTGGAGGATTACCTGAATTATCTGCAGAATGCGGAGAATAGGAGTTCTTCCGATACGCCGGACACCTGCCTGCCGGACTGCAGGGCGGAAGGATGTGAAAGCCTGACGCCGGGGAGGGCAGATCATGCAGGAATCCCTGTATGTAACAGGAATTGTATTAAAACAGACACCGTTCGGTGAATATGACAGGCTTGTGAGCCTGCTTACCAGAGAAAAGGGGAAGATCACTGCTTTTGCCAGAGGGGCGAGAAAACCGGGCAACCGGCTGGCGGCAGCGACCAACCCTTTTGCTTTTGGGACTTTTCGTCTGTATGAGGGAAGGACTTCCTATACCGTATCGGAAGCGGATATTAAGAACTATTTTGAAGAACTGATGACGGACTATGTGGGAGCCTGCTACGGCATGTATTTTGCAGAGGTGGCGGATTATTACTGCCAGGAGAACAATGATGAGAGAGAAATGCTGAAGCTTTTGTATCAGTCGCTGAGAGCTTTGTGTGCACCGTCTCTTCCCAATGAACTGATCCGCAGTATTTTTGAACTGAAATCCATCGCAGTGAACGGGGAATATCCGGGAGCGCCGGAAGGCCGGAGCCTGGAAGAATCTACGTTGTATGCGCTGAATTACATAGCGGAGAGCCCCGTGGAGAAACTGTATACTTTTACCGTATCGGACAAAGTTCTGTCAGAACTTTCACAGATTGCATCGGAATATCGCAGGCGTTTCATGGGCAGGTCGTTCAAAAGTCTTGAAATACTGAAAACTCTATGTTAAAATCGGTTATGGCTGATGCCAAAAAAGGAGACTCATTTATGAGGCAGAATAGAATGAAGAAGTGTCTTACGACAGTATTGTCGGGAATTCTGGTACTGTCCTTAAGCGGCTGCGGTCAGACCGCGAAGCTTCCCGAGGAGGTCGTGAATACGTCTCTGGTGGTGGAGAAGGACGGGAAGGTGATCTCTTACCTGGTCAATACCTTTGATAAAGATTTCTACAGCTTAGACGGACTGGAAGAGATGGTGAAGAACGAGGCAGAAGAGTTCAATGCCGCACATACGGATACACCGGAAGAAGCGCTGACTGTGAAGACAGTGCAGGCTTTAGGTGACGGATCCATGGTGCAGGTCGTGCAGGAATTCGACAGCGCAGACAGCTATGCCGAATATAACGACCAGGATCTGTTCTACGGAACCAGGGTGGAAGCGCTGGCACAGGGAAGTCCGGTGAACAAGGAGCTGGTGAATGCAGCGGATGGCACTCCGGTAGATCCGGACAAGCTGGAGAAAGCACTGGAGAAGGGACATCTGATCATCACGAATGCCAGTGCATACATTTATTGTCCATACCCCGTACTGTATATCAGTGAGGGCGTGGTCATGGGTGAGGATGGCTCTGTGGATGCCTCCCAGTCCGATGGTGTCGTTACGATACTGATGAAAAAGTAAGTTATACAGCAATACAAATATATAGAGTAAGAAAGGTTTGGTACTGACATGGAAAAGACAATGGAGAAGATCGTAGCTCTGGCAAAGGCAAGAGGTTTTGTATATCCCGGTTCCGAGATCTACGGCGGACTGGCAAATACCTGGGATTACGGTAATCTTGGCGTAGAGCTGAAGAATAATGTGAAAAAGGCATGGTGGCAGAAGTTTGTTCAGGAGAGCCCTTACAATGTAGGTGTGGACTGCGCGATCCTGATGAATCCCCAGACCTGGGTAGCCAGCGGACATCTTGGCGGCTTCTCTGATCCTCTGATGGATTGTAAGGAATGTCATGAGCGTTTCCGTGCGGATAAGCTGATCGAGGATTTCTGTGAGGAGAACGGTATTGCCATCGAAGGCAGTGTAGACGGCTGGAGCCAGGAAGAGATGAAGAATTTCATCGAAGAGCATAATGTTCCCTGCCCTACCTGCGGCAAGCATAACTTTACCGATATCCGTCAGTTCAACCTGATGTTCAAGACCTTCCAGGGTGTTACCGAGGATGCTAAGAATACAGTATACTTAAGACCCGAGACTGCACAGGGTATTTTCGTTAACTTTAAAAATGTACAGAGAACTTCCCGTAAGAAGATTCCTTTCGGTATCGGACAGATTGGTAAGTCTTTCCGTAATGAGATCACACCCGGTAACTTCACTTTCCGTACCAGAGAGTTCGAGCAGATGGAGCTGGAGTTCTTCTGTGAGCCGGGTACCGATATGGAGTGGTTCCAGTATTGGAGAGGCTTCTGCCGTGACTGGCTTTTGTCCTTAGGTATCAAGGAAGACGAGATGAGACTTCGTGATCATTCTCCCGAGGAGCTGTGCTTCTACAGTAAGGGAACCACCGATATCGAGTTCCTGTTCCCCTTCGGCTGGGGCGAGCTGTGGGGGATTGCGGACAGAACCGATTACGATCTGACCCAGCATGCCAATACCTCCGGTGAGGATATGTCTTACTTTGATGATGAGAAGAAGGAGAAGTATATTCCTTACGTTATCGAGCCTTCCCTGGGTGCGGACAGAGTTGTTCTGGCTTTCCTGTGCGCTGCTTACGATGAGGAAGAGTTAGAGGGCGGCGATGTTCGTACTGTGCTTCATTTCCATCCTGCACTGGCACCGGTAAAGATCGGTGTGCTGCCTCTGTCCAAGAAGCTGAACGAGGGTGCGGAGAAGATCTACGCAGAGCTTTCCAAGAAATACAACTGTGAATTTGATGACAGAGGAAACATTGGTAAGAGATATCGTCGTCAGGACGAGATCGGAACTCCTTTCTGCGTAACTTACGATTTTGATTCCGAGACAGATGGCTGCGTTACCGTACGTTTCCGTGATTCCATGGAGCAGGAGCGTGTTGCTATCAAAGATCTGGATGCTTACTTTGCAGATAAGTTTACATTCTAAGATCACTATTCAGGAGCAGAAAGATTTTTCTGCTCCTTTTCAATACCTTTTTCTATTGGTACGAAAACTTTGATACTTACAGTGGAGGGGACAGCGTGGAACCGATCGAAGTGTTTCAGATTCTGGGAATCGAACAGACAAAAGACGAAAGGGCACTGAAGAATGCCTATCGTGACAAGCTGACGGTAACGAATCCGGAGGATGATCCGGAAGGCTTCAAGCGACTGCGGATGGCTTATGAGGAGGCCTGCCGCTATGCCGGAACGCCGGATGCAGAAGAGAACGAGGAGGCGGAACCGACGCTGGAGGACGATACTCCGGCTGGACAGTGGGTACGTGGTGTTCGGAAGGTCTATGAGAATATTACGGACCGCTGTGATGTGGAAAAATGGAAAGCGCTTTTTGAGGCGGATGACTTTCTTTCTCTGGAGGAAGAGGAAAACTGTACCACTTATCTGCTTCGTTTTCTGATGGAACATTATAAGCTGCCGACCGCAATCTGGAAGCTTCTGGATGAGAAAATCCACATTGTACAGAATGCGGGGGCCTTCAGAGAGCGCTTTCCGGCACAGTTTGTAAGCTATATGGTACATAAGTGCGAATCCGGGGAAAAAGTGGATTTTTCCGAGTTCCGTGGTGCGGAAGATGCGGATTACGATCAGTTTCTGCAATATTATGACAGAGCTTATCAGGCGCTGCAGGAGAAAAAATTACAGGAAGCGGAGCAGATGATCGGATGTGGGGATGCTCTGGGGATTACCCACCCTGTTATGGAGATCTGCCGTGCGTCCCTCTATGAAGGAAAGGGACAGACCGCAGAAGCCATTACTTTGTTAAAGAAACTGTCTGCAAGATATCCGGAGGATGATCTGATCGCTTACAATACGGCGGAAATACTGTGGAGAAATGAAGGGCGCGTAGAAGCGTCTGCTATTTATGAGAGTCTTCGGGAGAAGCTGCCGAAACACTACATGGCGAATCTGCGCCTGACGGACTGGTATTATGAGCAGGGGAACTATAAAGAGGCAAAAAAATGTGCGGAAGAGATTCTTTCCGTAGGCGGAGACAACACATTTCTGGAGACACTGCAGAAGATCAACACCGAACTGGAACGGGAAATGAAACGGGAATATGCGCAGAACCATGATCCCGGTCTGGGACTGGATCTGGGCTGGTGTTATCTGCAGGATGGCAGGACCGATCTGGGAATCCGCACGGTCAGGGAGCTGGAAGCAAAAGTTCCTGCGGACAGGCGTGAGGAATATCTGGGACTTATGACAAAACTGCTGGCAGAAGCGGCAGAATATGAGAAGGCAATTTCCACGGCAGCCAAATGGGAAGAAAGCCTGGAGAAAAAGATCCTCCGGGATACGGATGCCGAAGAGGAGGAAAAAGACAGAGACCGGATCCGACAGTCACATATGATCCGGATGCAGTGCTATCGGGCTTATGGCTATGTACAGCCGGAAAAATTCGCCGAAGCCATTGCGGAAGCGGAAAAAGCCGAGACCGGAACACCGAAGGATATCGGTATGCTGATCGAAAAGGCACAGATCTATGTGGAGATGGAAGAGTATGAACGCTGTGCGGAGATATCCCAGAAACTGATCGGGGATTATCAGGTTTACGCTGCATATGCCAACGAACTTGAAGCGGCGAAGAGGCAGTGGAATGCAGCAGGGGTGATCCAGAACGGCAGAGCCTGTCTAAATTATTTTCCAACCTATGTCAAGGCCTATGAAATGATGGCAAAGGTGTACATGGATCTGACACATCCGGAGGAACTGAAGGAACTGTTACAACAGGCGAAGGATAATAATGTCAAAAGTGTGATCCTGGATGCCTATGAATGGCAGTTGACCAATACGGGGCTTCCCCAGGAACAGATGAACGACGCCATAGATAAATTCCGGAAGAAATATCTGAGCAAACTGGAAGCGGGCAAGACCATATTTTATCGGAGAGGACTTCCGATCATTACGGAATATCTGTATGCCTACCCTTGTGAATTTTTACTGGTGGAGCGGGGAGATTTTCATAATGCGGCAGGCTGTCTGGAGGCGGCAAAAGCGGATTATGAAAAGGCACTTTCCACGAACCCGGCCAATCCTTTTGCCTGGAAGGGACTGGCACGGATCCACAGATGCCGCGGCAAATACGATGAAGCCATGATCTGCCTGAGAAAATGTGTATTTTTCTATGAAAAGAGCGGAACACAGAATCATGCCTGGCCGGAACTGATTGTGGAACAGGCAGAAATTTATTTTTTGCTGGGCAATACGGAAATGGCGGAACAGTTTTACCGGAGATACCGTGAGATGACGGGAAGTGCCGGAGAACGGGACCGGAACCGTATGAGGGATTTCGCCAGATGTCTGGTCTGCAATGACAAGACTACGGAGGGATTAAAAGTTCTGGAGAAGGCATTCGTCAATGTACTGGATGCGGCAGGAGAAAAGCTGGATCTGTGTGTCTGGTGCGGGGAAAAGACGATCGCCGGAAATATTCTGACATCGTGGCCGGAGAAGATCGAACTGCTTGGGAAAAATACCGGGAATACTCAGGAGTATTTCGAAGATTACTTTTTCCATCTGGGATGGTATGGGCTGATCTGTGGTTCCGGAAAAGTGGCCATCAAGAATATGGATAAGGCACTGATCTTCCATAAGGAGGATCTCAGCAAAAAGGATGACATTGCGGACCTGATCCTGGCATGCATCCTGTACGGAGATAAGAAGAAAGGTGCTGACTATGCACAGGCGCTGAAAGCCTGTATGGAAAGAGAAGATAAAAGCGGCAAGGATGTGTATCTGAAATATCCGAAGCTTCGGATCGTACACGAATATCTGGCGGGATATTATACGGCCACCGATGAGGAACAGGATACGCTCCTGCAACTGGACAAAGACTGTTCCTTCTGCCATGGCTGTGTACATCCCATCTGTGAGGAACTGGAGATGGTACGGATACTGCAGATGCTGAAAAAGGGCCGGGAGAAAGAAGCGCTGGAGCGGCTGAAAGAGCAGATGCAGGAACATCCCGGAATGGAATTGCAGGCCATCTGGCACTGGTATCATTCGGAACAGGTGACGAAGGATACGGATCCTGCCGTAGCCGCTTTTCACAAGGAAAAGCCACAGCCGGAGAAACGGGGATTCTGGCAGAGGCTGTTCGGGAAGAAGTAAAAAACTAAAATGAAGAGAGAAGAAAACATATGATAGTCGGAATCGATTTGGGAACCACCAACAGTCTGGTGGCAGTATTTACGGAGGAAGGACCTGTGATCATCCCCAACCGTCTGGGAAAACATCTGACCCCCTCTGTGGTCAGCGTGGATGAGAACGGCAATGTCTATGTGGGGGAGACGGCACAGGAACGCAGAAACCTCTATCCCGACAGTGTGGCGCAGGCATTTAAGCGCAGCATGGGAACGGATCGCACTTATGACCTGTCCGGCAAAAAGTTCCGTCCAGAAGAATTGTCCAGCATGATCCTGCGTTATCTGAAAGAAGATGCGGAAGCCTATCTGGGGGAAGAAGTCACAGAGGCCGTGATCAGTGTACCGGCCTATTTTGACGACAAGAGAAGAAAAGCCACCAAGCGGGCCGGAAAACTGGCCGGGCTGAAGGTGGAGCGTATGATCTCGGAGCCTACTGCAGCAGCGGTGGCCTACGGCCTGTACGAAAAAGAAAAAGACACCAGATTTCTGGTATTTGACCTGGGCGGCGGAACTTTTGATGTCTCCATTCTGGAGCTGTATCACAATATTCTGGAGGTGCGGGCGGTAGCCGGAGACAATTATCTTGGCGGTGAAGATTTCACGGAAGTGATGTCGAAGCTTTTTCTGCAAAAGACAGGACTGCATTATAAGGATCTGTCGGAGAAAGAACAGGTGCGTCTCTATAAAAAGGCAGAAGAAGCCAAGCGGGGAATCAGTGATCAGACTGCGGTGACCATGGAACTTATGCTGGGTGAAGAGAACAAAACGGCAGAGATCACCTTAAAAGAATATGAGGAAGAGTGCGAAGAACTGCTAATGAAGATCAGGGAACCGGTGAAGAAGAGTCTGGCGGATGCAGGACTGAAGCTGTCGGACATCGATGAGGTATTGCTGATCGGCGGAGCCACCAGACTGTCGGTGGTCAGGGATTTCCTGATCAGGCTGTTCCGCAAATTCCCGGATACAAGACTGAACCCGGACGAAGCCGTGGCACTGGGCGCGGCGATCCAGGCGGCCATGAAGGAACGCCGGGCGGAGGTAAAGGAAGTCATTCTGACGGATGTATGCTCCTTTACATTGGGAACGGAAGTCGTGGTGGAATACGAGGAAGGCAAATTTGAAGACGGCCGTTTCTGTCCCATCATTGAGCGCAACACCGTGATCCCTGCCAGTCATACGGAGCAGTTGTACACTGTCAGAGACAATCAGGACAAGGTGCGCGTCCGGGTACTGCAGGGAGAGAGCCGTTTCGCCAGAAATAATCTGTTTCTGGGAGAACTGAACATTGATGTTCCCAAGGGGCCCAGAGGCAGTGAAGCCGTGGATGTGACTTACACCTATGACATCAATTCCCTGCTGGAAGTGGAAGTCAAGGTGGTATCCACCGGACTGACCCAGAAAATGATCATCAAGGGACAGGACAACCAGATGACGGATGATGAGATCCAGAAGCGAATGGAAGAATTGTCCTACCTGAAGATCCAGCCCAGAGACCTGGAGGAGAACCGTCTGGTGCTTCTCAGAGCGGAGCGGATGTATGAGGAAGCACTGGGAGACCGGAGAAAAGAACTGGATCGTTATATCACTGTTTTCGAGGCTGCATTGAAAAAGGGCAAAAAAGAGGAGATCGAGGAGGCCAGAGAGGCATTGAACGAGATCCTGGAAGACGAGGATGAGTGATGTTTTATTCTTGACGCGGCGAAACGATAACATTATAATGTAGAAATGTAGGTTTATTTTCCGAAAGGTGTAATTATTTAGACAAGGAGACCGAGAGAATGAGACAATTCACTTCTAATGAACTGAGAAAAGCCTGGAAACAATTTTATATAGACCGTGGCCACGTAGATGTGGGAGCAGTATCCTTAGTATCCGACGGTTCCACCGGTGTTATGTTCAACGTAGCGGGTATGCAGCCTCTGATGCCCTATCTGCTGGGACAGAAGCACCCTCTGGGTACCAGACTCTGTAACGTACAGGGCTGTGTACGTACCAATGATATCGATTCCGTAGGTGACAAGAGCCATGTAACCTTCTTTGAGATGCTGGGAAGCTGGAGCCTTGGTGATTATTTTAAAAAGGAACGCTGTCAGTGGAGCTTTGAACTGCTGACCCAGGTGTTCGGATTTGATGCTGACCATCTGGCTGCCACTGTATTTGCCGGTGATGAGAATGCCCCCAGAGATGAGGAGGGCGCACAGTATCGTATCGCTTCCGGATTCAAGAAGGAGAACGTATATTATCTGCCCGCTGACGATAACTGGTGGGGACTGGAGTATGGTCCCTGTGGTCCCGACAGTGAGATGTTCTATATCGCTGACAGACCGGATTGCGGACCGAATTGCGGCCCCGGCTGTGACTGTGGCAAATACACCGAGCTGGGCAATGATGTATTCATGCAGTACGAGAAGCATCATGACGGTCATCTGACTCCTTTAAAGCAGAAGAACGTAGATACCGGCTGGGGACTGGAACGTATCCTGGCATTCTTAAACGGTACCAGAGATGTATACCAGACAGACCTGTTTGCCCCGGTGATCGCTTATATTGAAGAGGCTTCCGGTGTGAAATACAATGCAGATGAGAAGATGACCAGATCCATGCGTATCCTGGCAGACCATCTTCGTACCGGTGTTATGCTGATCGGTGATGAGGCGAAGCTGCTTCCCTCCAATACCGGTGCCGGTTATATCCTCCGTCGTCTGATCCGTCGTGCGGTAAGACACGGCCGTACTTTAAATATGACCACAGAGCAGCTGCTGCACATTGCTGCCATATATATCGATGAGATCTACGCAGAGAGCTATCCTCTGATGAAGAAGAACAGAGAGTTCGTCCTGACCGAGTTACAGAAGGAGATCGCTCGTTTCGAGAGCACTCTGGAGAACGGTATGAAGGAGCTGCAGAAGATCCTGGAGCAGAAGAGAAGCGAAGGTAAAAAGGAGATCGACGGTAAGTCTGCATTCTACTTATACGATACCTTTGGATTCCCTCTGGAGCTGACCGTAGAGCTGGCACAGGAAGAGAACCTGACCGTAGATGAGGAAGGCTTCGCCGCTGCCATGGAAGAGCAGAAGCAGAAGGCAAGAGAAGGACAGAACTTCTCCCAGAAGCTGACCACCGCCGCAGGTGTATTCGATGGACTGGATGAGAAGGTCACCAGTGAATTTGTAGGTTATGATGCTCTGACCGCGGAGGGCAAAGTAGTGGGACTGGCTTCCGAGACCGAACTTGTGAAGTCTTTAAATGAGGGAGAGACCGGTACCCTGATCACTGATGTTACTCCGTTCTATGCTACCATGGGAGGACAGAAGGGTGACTTTGGTGTGATCCGCACCGAAAACGGTACTTTTGAAGTGACTGAGACCGTGAAGATCGCAGGCGGACGCATCGGACATGTGGGTAAGGTTGTATCCGGAACAGTTACTGTGGGAGACAAGGCAGAGCTGGCAGTGGATACCGACAACAGAAAGAGCGTATGTAAGAACCATTCCGCAACCCATCTGTTACAGAAGGCATTGCAGATCGTGCTGGGCGACCATGTAGAACAGCAGGGTTCCTACCAGGACGGCGCAAGAACCCGTTTCGACTTCAGCCACGGACAGGCTATGACTGCGGAAGAGCTCGCTAAGGTAGAGGCTCTGGTCAATGAGAAGATCGCAGAGGATATTGCAGTCGTTACCGATGTCATGAACATCGAAGATGCGAAGAAGAGCGGAGCTATGGCTCTGTTTGGTGAAAAATACGGTGAGACCGTCCGCGTGGTATCCATGGGAGATTTCTCCAGGGAACTGTGCGGTGGTACCCATGTAAAGCACACCGGAGAGATCGGCTATTTCAAGATCCTGTCCGAGAGCGGTGTCGCAGCCGGTGTCAGAAGAATCGAAGCACTGACCGGTGCCAATGTGATGGCATACTATCAGGCAATGGAAGAGAGCTTCAATAAGGCAGCCGCAGCAGCCAAGGCAACTCCAGCAGCCCTGATTGAGAAGATCCAGCATATGCAGGCAGATCTGAAGACTCTGACCGCAGAGAACGAATCCCTGAAGGCAAAGATGGCGCAGTCCGCACTGGGCGATGTACTCGATCAGGTGGTGGAAGTGAAGGGCACAAAGCTTTTAGCAACCAGCGTAGACGGTGTGGATATGAATGGCTTGAGAGACCTGGGCGACCAGCTCAAGGATAAGCTTGGTGAAGGCGTTGTCGTACTGCTGTCTGCACAGGACGGTAAGGTAAATATGATCGCTATGGCAACTGACGGTGCTGTAAAGGCCGGTGCTCATGCAGGCAACCTGATCAAGGGAATTGCCGCACTGGTAGGCGGTGGCGGCGGTGGACGCCCCAATATGGCGCAGGCCGGCGGTAAGAATCCCGCAGGCATTCCCGCAGCGATCGCGGAAGCGTCTAAAGTACTGGAGGGTCAGCTCGCATAATGGAACGAGAGAATCTGAAATCCCGTTTAGGCTTTATCCTGTTGTCTGCCGGCTGTGCCATTGGTATCGGCAATGTATGGAAGTTCCCGTACATGGCCGGTCAGGGTGGCGGTGGCGCATTTGTATTGTTTTATCTGATCTTCCTGGTGATCCTGGGTCTGCCTATTATGACCATGGAATTCGCTGTGGGGAGGGCAAGTAAGAAAAGTCCCGTAAAGGCTTACCATGCACTGGAGAAGCCGGGACAGAAGTGGCATATCCACGGATATTTTACACTGGCAGGCTGCTATCTGCTGATGATGTTCTACACTACGGTAGCAGGCTGGATGCTGCACTATTTTTATATGACGGCTACCGGCAGACTTTCCGGACTTTCCGCGGATGCGGTGGCGGAACAGTTTACCCGGATGCTTGCAGATCCGGGGGTCATGATGTTCTGGATGGTACTGGTGGTGATCATCGGTATCGTTGTGTGTGCCGGTGGACTGCAGAACGGTCTGGAGCGTGTGACGAAAGTCATGATGATCGCCCTGCTTGCCATCATGGTAGTACTTGCCATCAACAGCTTCTTCATGGAGGGAGCAAAGGAAGGTCTTAGTTTCTATCTGGTACCTGATTTTGGACGTATGCAGGAAGTCGGTGTGGTAGCTACACTGGTAGGTGCCATGAACCAGGCATTCTTTACCCTAAGCCTTGGCATTGGTGCCATGGCAATCTTCGGAAGCTACATCGGCAAGGATCATTCCCTGATGGGTGAGTCCGTCAGAGTTGTGGTACTGGATACTTTTGTGGCAATTACCGCAGGACTGATCGTTTTCCCCGCCTGCTTTACCTACGGCGTGGATCAGACCTCAGGCCCCAGCCTGATCTTCATAACCCTGCCGAATATTTTTGCCAACATGCCCTACGGCCGCCTGTGGGGAAGTTTATTCTTCCTGTTTATGGCGTTTGCAGCACTGTCCACGGTGCTGGCTGTGTTCGAGAATATCATCTGCTGTGGTATGGAACTGACCGGTGCCAGCCGCAAAAAATCTTCTCTGGTGAACCTGTTCCTGATCATTGCATTGTCCGTACCCTGCGTACTGGGGTATAATGTATGGAGCTGGGATGGTTTCTCCATTTTCGGCGGAGCAGTACTGGATTTTGAAGATTTCCTGGTAAGTAATCTGTTCCTGCCCTTAGGATCCCTGGTATACCTGCTGTTCTGTGTAACCAGATACGGCTGGGGATGGGAGAACTATAAGGCAGAAGTAAATACCGGCAAGGGCTTAAAAGTCCACGACTGGATGCGCGGTTATCTGACCTACGGACTGCCCCTGATCGTGATCTTCATCTTCCTGTTCGGTATCTACGATAAATTTTTTAAATAAGATTTTGAAAATCCAAAAAAAAGTAGTTGACGAATGTATTTTTTATGCTATAATATCAAATGTGTGTAGAACAACTGCGCATTAGAATAACCCAGTCAGTCATGTTACTTGAAGGGACTGAAGGGAGGTCGGGTGTAAGATGTCAAACGTAATCGTAAAAGAGAACGAGACTTTAGATAGCGCTTTACGTCGTTTCAAGAGAAGCTGCGCTAAGGCTGGTATCCAGCAGGAGATTCGTAAGAGAGAGCATTACGAGAAGCCTAGCGTAAAACGTAAGAAGAAGTCTGAAGCAGCAAGAAAACGTAAATATAACTAATGTTAAACAACAGTCCTCGGCGTGATCACCGGGGACTTTGTACTTTTGAGGGAGATCAAATGTGGAGTTATGAAATACTGGGAACAGATATCTATCATCTGTTAGCAGCATTTGTACTGTACAGTGTTCTCGGATGGGCACTGGAGTCTGCATATATGTCATTATGTAATCGTAAGCTTACCAACCGGGGATTCGGCAAGGGACCGTTCTGTCCGATCTATGGTTTTGGCGGAGTGCTGGGATATCTGATCTTAAGTCCTCTGCGTGATAAGCTTGTGGAATTATATTTTTTGGGAGCTATCCTGGCAACAGTCTTTGAATATCTGGTGGGGGTCGGTATGATCCATTTCCTGGGAGAGCTATGGTGGGATTATAACAATAAGCCCTTCAATTATCGTGGAATCATCTGCCTGGAGAGTACCGTCGCCTGGGGATTTTATGCGATAGGCATCGTGCAGTTTGTCCATGATGCCATGTATCATATCATTGACAGGGTACAGCTACAGATAGGGACCCGTATGATCCAGGTGATTTTGGTTGCTGTAGCGATCGATTATACGGTACAACTAATCAAGGTATTCGACATTGATGTCCGCAGTAAGGGAGAAGCACTGAAGGAACGCTGCCAGGCATTGATCGCCAGATGGTAAGACGTAAAACATCAGGTTTGCAGGTATATACAGGACCACACGACCATATCTTTTAGAAAAGGATAGGGGAGTGTGGCTTTTTTATGCAAAAAATCAGAAAATATATCTGTACATGGATTTTACTTTTCAGTGTCAGTATGCAGGTATTCTGGTGGAGCGAAATCGATGTATGTGCGGAACCGGCAGCGATCGAAGCTCCCAGCGCGGTGCTTCTGGAGAGCTCCACCGGGAAGGTGATCTTTGAGCAGAATGCAAGAGAACGCCGAAGCCCTGCCAGTATTACCAAGATCATGACATTGCTTTTGACTTTTGAAGCTCTGGATCAGGGAAAGATCAAATTGGAGGATCCGGTGACGGTGAGTGCCTATGCCAGTTCCATGGGAGGCTCCCAGGTATTTTTGGCAGAGAATGAAGTGCAGACCTTAGAGACCATGATCAAATGTATCGCGGTTGCTTCGGGCAATGATGCCAGTGTGGCGGTGGCGGAATACATAGCGGGAAGCGAAGAAGCTTTCGTGGAACAGATGAATGCGAAGGCTGCGGAGCTTGGCATGACGGATACCCATTTCGAAGACTGCTGCGGACTGACGGATTCCGACGGCCATTATACGACAGCAATGGATGTGGCAGTCATGTCCAGGGAGCTTACGGTAAAATATCCGAAAATATTTGAATATACCGGAATCTGGATGGAGGACATCACCCATGAGACCAGACAGGGAAGCTCAAAGTTCACGTTAAACAGTACCAATAAATTGCTGAAACAGTATCCGTTTACTACGGGCTTGAAAACCGGATCCACCTCCAAAGCAAAATTCTGTCTGTCCGCCACGGCAACGAAGGATGGCATTGATCTGATCGCGGTGATCATGGGGGCACCGGACTATAAGGCACGTTTTAAGGATGCCAGGACATTGCTTAGCTACGGTTTTAATATAAGCGATCTGTATCTGGATGAGAATACAGATATCTTGCCGAATATGCGGGTGCAGGGCGGTGTAGAGGATACGGTGCCTGTGAAATACCAAAGCGAATTCCGGTATCTGGATACAGAGGGGAATTCGTTAGACGGCGTGGAGAAGAGAATTGAACTGCCGGAGATTGCCATGGCACCGTTTGCCGAAGGAGATACGGCAGGCAGAGCGGTCTATCTGCGAAACGGTGTGGAGATCGGCAGCGTACCGATTCTGTATGAAAATGCGGTGGCGAAGGCGTTTTATAAGGATTACCTGCGAAAAATAATGGAATTTTATCTTTTGTAAGGAAGAAAAATATGTTATACTAAAGAACATATTGGCAATAATCTGGAAACATACCATGGGGGCAAAAGAGTTGGATGTAGTGATTACCGTGATCGCAGTAATCCTTGTGATAATGCTGTGGATAATGCTGTACGACAGTAACCGTTTTGTAGTGCGGCATTATTCCCTGCGGGATCAGAGAATCAAAAAGTCTGTGAAGGCAGTGGTTCTGGCGGATCTGCACAATAAGAGATACGGAAAAGAAAATGAGAGGCTGCTGCAGGCGATCGATGAGATCGGACCGGACATGGTCCTGATCGCCGGGGATCTGCTGACGGCGAAGCCAAAGGCAACACTGGATGTGGCGGTGGGATTCCTTACGGAGCTTGCGAAGAAGTATCCTGTCTATTACGGCAACGGCAACCATGAACACCGCCTGAAGCTGTATCCCGAAAATTATGGGGATATGGCGGAGCGGTATGAAGAAGCTCTTACGAAGATCGGTATTCACAGGCTTGTCAACGAGCACAAGCTTCTTCCGGAATACGGGATCTGTATCTATGGTTCTGAGATAGACAGGCTGTACTACAAACGTTTTGGAATACAGCCCATGAATCTGGAATATCTGCCGGGGCTTTTAGGACAGCCCTCCGAAGGATTTTTCAATATATTGATCGCGCACGACCCGGATTATTTTCCGAAATACGCAGACTGGGGTGCAGACCTGGTGTTATCCGGGCATGTCCACGGCGGCATGGTGAGAGTTCCTTTTTGGGGCAAGGGTGTGGTGTCTCCCAATATCAGACTTTTTCCAAAATACGATGGCGGAGAGTTTACAATAGGGAAGAGCAGAATGCTCTTAAGCAGAGGACTGGGAATGCATACGATCCCGATCCGGCTGTTTAATCCGGGCGAGATCTTAGAAGTGGAGCTTATGCCTGACGAGGGGAAATAGGAGTTTTATCACATGGCAATATCTGTAAAACTGGAAGCGTTTGAAGGTCCACTGGATCTATTGCTTCATTTGATCGAGAAAAATAAAATAGACATCTATGATATCCCTATCGTAGATATCACGGCACAGTATCTGGATTACATTAAACAGATGCAGCGGGAAGATATGAATGTCATGAGCGAATTCCTGGTAATGGCGGCGACACTGATCGACATCAAGTGCAAGATGCTGCTGCCCAAGGAAGTCAACGAAGACGGCGAGGAAGAAGATCCCAGAGCGGAACTGGTCCAGAAGCTGCTGGAATACAAGATGTACAAATACATGTCCTTTGAGCTCAGAGACCGTCAGGTGGATGCTGCCAGGAATATGTACAGAGAGCAGAGACTTCCGAAGGAAGTGGAAGCTTACAGACAGCCCATAGATTACGAAGAACTCATCGGTGATATGAATCTGAACAAGCTTCATGAGATCTTCAGATCTATCGTGAAGAAGCAGGAGGACAAGATCGATCCCGTCCGCAGCCAGTACGGCAATATCGAAAAGGACGAGGTAGATATGGACATCAAGATGCTGTATGTGGAGGCTTATGCCAGAGAACATAAGACCTTCAGCTTCCGGAAGCTTTTGGAGAAGCAGAACAGCAAAATGGAAGTGATCGTTACATTCCTGATCATTCTGGAACTGATGAAGACCGGTAAGATCAACATCAGCCAGGAAAATATATTTGATGATATTATGATCACATCTAATGTTTAGGATACAGTGAGGTTTTAGCATGGAACGCAGTAAAGCAGAAGCAGTGATAGAGGCCATCCTTTTTACCATGGGAGATTCCGTGGAGATCAGCAGGCTTGCGGAAGTGATCGGGGAGGATGTGAAGACGACAAAGTCTATATTAAAAGACATGGTGGCACGGTACGAGGAAGAGAACAGAGGCATCGGTCTGACGCAGTTCGACGATTCCGTACAGCTGTGCACTAAGGCGGATATGTACGAATATCTGATCAAGATCGCGAAGACTCCGAGAAAAATGACTCTGACGGATACGGTACTGGAGACATTGTCCATTATCGCCTATAAGCAGCCGGTAACGAGACTTGAGATTGAGAGAGTCAGAGGTGTCAGCTGTGACCATGCCATTAACAAATTGTTAGAATACGATCTGATCACGGAACTGGGACGTCTGGATGCTCCCGGAAGACCCTTGCTGTTTGGTACCACGGAGCAGTTTTTACGCTGCTTTGGCGTGAAGAGCCTGGAGGAACTGCCGGAACTGAATCCGGTGCAGGTGGAGGAATTCAAACAGCAGGCGGAACAGGAAGTACAGCTTACTTTGAATATATAAATGATGCTAACATCATATCATTGAATAGGACAAAGAACCAGCCTCATAATAATAAGTAACCCTGTTTTGGGAGCAACGATTATGCGAGGCTTTTTTTGTGCCCTTTTTGCAGGAATTATGTGTCTGGAAAGTCTATGTGGATTACAATTCCGTGAAGATATTATAAAAAAACACGAACCGACATCCGGGATTCTGTATGAGACCGGGGAAGCCGATCTGCCACAGGAGCTTATGCTGTATGCACAGGGAGCGGTGCTGCTGGATGCGGACTCGGGACGTGTGCTATATGGAAAAAACGAAACTACCCCCATGGCTATGGCGAGTACCACCAAGATCATGACCTGCATTTTGGTGCTGGAAAATGCAAAGGTGGATGAAACCGTCAGCGTCTCTGCCTATGCAGCCACCATGCCCAAGGTAAAGCTGTATGTGAAATGCGGGGAGCACTATACCGTGAGAGAATTATTGTTTTCCCTGATGCTGGAAAGCCATAACGATGCTGCTGTGGTGCTGGGGGAATACATCGGCGGAAAGCTCTTGGGAGAGACGGGGGAGATCTCAGAGCATACCGGCGAAGAGAGCAGGGCGGCATTACATAGATTTGCGCAGGCAATGAATGAAAAGGCGGAAGAGATCGGCTGCGAAGATACCTGGTTCATTACGCCAAACGGGCTGGATGCCACGGAGACTCTGACGCTGCCGGACGGAAGTACATTAGAGAAGGAACACCATACCACAGCAAAAGATCTGGCGGAAATCTTAAGGTACTGCATGAAAGCTTCCCCGCAGAGGGATTTGTTTTTAGAGATCACAGGAACACAGGATTACTGTTTTACGGAGAACGGACGATCCTTTCAATGCCACAATCATAACGCTTTTTTACAGATGATGGATGGAGCATTCACCGGGAAGACCGGATTCACGAATAAGGCGGGATACTGCTATGTGGGAGCCCTGAAACGGGACGGAAAATGCCTGATCGTGGCGCTGCTTGCCTGCGGATGGCCGAACCATAAGAACTATAAATGGAGCGACAGCAGGGAATTGTTTACCTATGGATTGGAGAACTATGCGTATCGAAGCTTTGAAGAAGAACCGTTTTCGGGCAGAGAACAGCTGCTTGTGCCGATTCCGGTGCTTTGGGCAAAGAATGATGCACTGACAGAGGAGGTTCTACTGCCTGTGGAACCGGATCCAGAGGCGGAAGGCGTGGATGGACTCTTAATGCGCCCTGACGAGAATGTGGAGATCCTCTACCGTAAGGAACAGTACCTTGCGGCACCCGTGGAGGCAGGAGTGTATGTGGGAGAGATCAGCTATCTGGTAGATGGCAGGGTATGGCGCAGAGAGCGCCTGATCGCAGCAAAGGATGTGGAAGCCATAGACCTCTTATGGTGCGGCAGGCAGATACTCCTGCGCTTTCTGATGCAATCCCCTATGAAAAAATGACGGGGAAATTGTTCAAAATAAGGAACAATGTATAATTTTTGTAAAAATCTGCAATTCGTTCTTTGCGAGTTGCAGATTTTATGTTATACTAACGACTGTTAATCATGGGGGCATTTGTGCTTCTATATTAATAGAGTTTTCTATATTTATTTTATTATATTATCAACGGAGGGCTGAAACATATGAGCACTACTTCAAAAGCGAGTCAAAGAATAGCAGCTTTACTCGATGACAACAGTTTCGTTGAAATCGGCGGACTTGTAACCGCAAGAGCTACGGATTTCAATCTGAAACCCAATGAAACTCCTTCTGACGGTTGTATTACCGGCTATGGAGTGATCAATGGTAATCTTGTATATGTATATAGCCAGGATGCTTCCGTACTGAACGGAACCATTGGTGAGATGCATGCCAAGAAAATTACAAACCTCTACGATCTGGCTATGAAGACCGGAGCACCTGTGATCGGACTGATCGAGTCTGCAGGCTTAAGACTGCAGGAGGCAACCGATGCACTGGCTGCATTCGGTGAGATTTACTTAAAGCAGACCATGGCTTCCGGCGTGATCCCTCAGATCACCGCTGTATTCGGAACCTGTGGCGGCGGCTTAGGTCTGTTCCCTACCATGACAGATTTCACTTTCATGGAAGAGAAGAACGCCAAGCTGTTCGTGAATGCTCCCAACGCTTTGGACGGCAATGTGATCACCAAGTGTGATTCTTCTTCCGCTAAGTTCCAGGCAGAAGAGAGCGGTATCGTTGATGTGGTGGCTGACGAAGCAACCATTCTGGAGAAGGTAAGAGAGCTGGTAAGCTTCCTGCCTGCCAACAACGAAGATGATGCAAGCTTTTTAGAGGACTGCACCGATGATCTGAATCGTGTGAATCCTGAGATCGCAGGTTGTGTCGGCGACACTTCCGTTGCCCTGTCCATTCTGGCAGATGACAACAATTTCTTCGAAGTAAAGTCCGGATATGCCAAGAATATGGTAACCGGTTTCTTACGGCTCGATGGCGTTACCGTAGGTGCGGTAGCTAACCGTTCCGAGATCTGCGATGAGGAAGGGAAAGTTGCAGAGAAGTTAGACGATGTACTGACCGCAGAGGGCTGCGAGAAGGCTGCAGAGTTCGTGAACTTCTGTGATGCTTTCGGTATCCCCGTACTGACTCTGACCAATGTCAAGGGTTACGAGGCAACTTTAGCTTCCGAGAAGACGATTGCCAAGGCTGCTGCAAAGCTGACCTACGCATTCGCTAACGCTACCGTTCCCAAGGTAAACGTTGTGATCGGCAAGGCTTTAGGAACCGCTTATGTGGTAATGAACTCCAAGGCAATCGGTGCTGACATCACTATGGCATGGCCGGATGCACAGATCGGTGCTATGGACGGCAAGCTTGCTGCCAAGATCATGTATGATGGTCAGGGCGCTGATGTGATCAATGAGAAGGCTGCAGAGTACGAAGCTCTGACTCTGAATGTTACCAGTGCAGCCAAGAGAGGATATGTGGACCAGATCGTAAATGCAGCTGATACCAGAAAATATGTGATCGGCGCATTTGAGATGTTATTCACCAAGAGTGAAGACCGTCCTGCCAAGAAACACGGAACTGTATAAGAAAGGGTGATTATAAAATGAAGAAATTTTTAAGCTTAGTATGTATGATTACCTGCATCTTTGGTTTGACGGCGTGCGGCAGTGAGGAGACCTATACGGATTACGAGCAGCGTAAGATGGATACTGCGATCCAGATCGCTACCCAGTATGTGATCCCTTCTCTTGAGAACTTTGAAGACGAAGCTACCCTTGAGAGCTTTTCCGAGTATACCGCTGATGAAGTGGCATACCTGGTACAGGAAAATGTAGGTATCACTGTTGACGGTTATGCATACAAGACTGCTATCGAGTCTTTCAATTCCGCGAAGGAAACCATCGGCGGTATCACTGCTGTCGGTGATGCAGATGCTACCATCGATGATGATCAGATCATTGTACATGTAGATGTGACCGGAGCAAACCAGAACGCACAGGCAGAAGTGATCTTCAGCAATGATATGTTCCTGAGCATGGAGTCAGCAGCATTGAATCCCGTAGAATCCATGGGGGGTCTGATGACCAAGGCTGCGCTGAATACTCTGATCGGTATGGGAACGGTATTCGTAATGCTGATCATGATCTCACTGATCATTTCCCTGTTCAACTTCATTCCCAAGATCCAGGCTGCATTCAGCAAGAAGGACAAGAAGGAAGAAGCAAAGAGCGCGGGCATCGATAATGCAGTAACTCAGATCGCTGCACAGGAAGCGGCTGAGGCAGATGACACTGAGTTGGTAGCCGTAATCGCAGCTGCAATTGCAGCAAGCGAAGGCGCGGCAAGCACTGACGGATTTGTAGTTCGTTCTATCCGCAAAGTTAGATAATCTAAAATCGTAGGAGGATATTAAAATGAAAAATTATACCATTACCGTAAATGGCAACGTATATGATGTAGTAGTAGAAGAGGGCGCATCTACCGGAGCACCCGTAGCAGCAAAGGCTCCCGCAGCTCCTAAGGCAGCACCCAAGGCTCCCGTGACAGCTCCCAAGGCAGGCAGCGCAGCAGGCAGCATCAAGGTTGAGGCCGGTGCAGCAGGTAAGATCTTCAAGGTAGAGGCAAATGTTGGACAGGCTGTTAAGAAGGGTGACGCAGTCATCATTCTGGAAGCTATGAAGATGGAAATCCCCGTTGTAGCTCCCGAAGACGGTACTGTTGCAAGCATTGACGTTGCAGTTGGTGATACTGTTGAGGCTGGTGCAGTTCTGGCAACTCTGAACTAATCTTTTTATCAGCTCTATAAACAACAGGAGGTCATCAAATGGAATATATAGCTAGTACGCTTAACAACCTGATTCATCAGACAGCGTTTTTTAACCTGACCTGGGGAAACTATGTCATGATTCTGGTTGCATGCTTTTTCCTTTATTTAGCTATCCGTCATGAGTTTGAGCCACTGCTCTTACTCCCGATAGCGTTCGGTATGCTGTTGGTTAATATTTACCCCGATATCATGCTGCACCCTGAAAATGCAGCAAACGGTGCCGGCGGCTTACTGTATTATTTCTATAAGCTGGATGAACTGGCAATCCTGCCGTCCCTGATCTTCATGGGCGTAGGTGCCATGACAGACTTCGGCCCTCTGATCGCAAACCCTAAGAGCTTCCTTTTGGGAGCAGCTGCACAGTTCGGTATTTTTGCAGCATACTTCGGTGCGATCTGGCTGGGATTCAACGACAAGGCAGCTGCAGCCATCTCCATCATCGGTGGTGCTGACGGCCCTACCTCCATCTTCCTTGCTGGTAAGCTGGGACAGACGGCAATTCTGGGACCTATCGCGGTGGCAGCATATTCCTATATGTCACTGGTTCCCATTATCCAGCCCCCTATTATGAGGCTTCTCACCACTGAGAAGGAGAGAAAGATCAAGATGGGTCAGCTTCGTCCGGTATCCAAGCTGGAGAAGATCCTGTTCCCCATCGTTGTTACTATTGTTGTATGTCTGATCCTTCCCACCACAGCGCCTCTGGTAGGTATGCTGATGCTGGGTAACCTGTTCCGTGAGTCCGGCGTTGTTCGTCAGCTGACTGAGACAGCATCCAATGCTCTGATGTACATCGTAGTTATTCTGTTAGGTACTTCCGTAGGTGCTACCACCAGTGCAGAAGCATTCCTGAATGCTGATACACTGAAGATCGTAGCTCTGGGTCTGATTGCCTTCATGTTCGGTACCGCAGCAGGTGTTCTGTTCGGTAAACTGATGTGCGTACTGTCCCGCGGCAAGATCAATCCTCTGATCGGTTCTGCAGGTGTATCCGCAGTTCCAATGGCAGCACGTGTATCCCAGAAGGTTGGTGCGGAATCCGACCCTACCAACTTCCTGCTCATGCATGCTATGGGACCTAACGTGGCAGGTGTTATCGGTACTGCCGTAGCAGCCGGTACATTCATGGCAATCTTCGGAGTGTTTTAAAGCGATGCACATCTCCAAATATCATGGGACGGGCAAGCTTGCTTGCATCGGCACATGATGTTTGTGAGATGTATTTCGCGCGAAGCGCGATGAAATAAGTCCGAAGGACTTATGAATGGCATCGCGTCAAACTAATTATAGAAAATAATATTATGGAGGATATTCGTAATGTCAGAAATTGAAAAGAAACCGATTAAGATTACGGAAACTGTTTTACGTGATGCACATCAGTCTCTGATCGCTACCAGAATGCCGACCGAATTCATGCTTCCTATCGTAGATAAGATGGATAAAGTTGGTTATCATTCCGTAGAGTGCTGGGGCGGTGCTACCTTTGATGCATCCCTTCGTTTCCTGAAGGAAGATCCCTGGGACAGACTGAGAAAGCTGCGTGACGGCTTCAAGAACACCAAGTTACAGATGCTGTTCCGTGGACAGAACATTTTAGGTTACAGACCTTATGCAGATGACGTGGTAGATTACTTCGTACAGAAGTCTATTTCCAACGGTATTGATATCATTCGTATTTTCGACTGTCTGAATGACCTGCGCAACTTACAGGAAGCAGTAAATGCTACCAATAAGTTCAAGGCACAGGAAGGCAGAGGTGAAGCACAGGTTGCTCTGGCATACACCCTGGGCGATGCTTACACCTTAGAGTACTGGACCGGCATGGCCAAGAAAATCGAAGAGATGGGTGCAGATTCCATCTGTATCAAGGATATGGCTGGTCTGTTAGTACCTTACAAGGCTGCTGAACTGATCAAGGCTATGAAGGAAGTTACCAAGCTTCCCATCCAGCTGCATACCCACTATACTTCCGGTGTTGCAAGCATGACTTACCTGAAGGCAGTAGAGGCCGGTGTTGATGTGATCGATACCGCTATGAGCCCCTTCGCTATGGGTACTTCACAGCCTGCTACCGAGGTTATGGTTGAGACCTTCAAGGGAACCCCTTACGATACCGGTCTGGATCAGAACCTGTTGGCTGAGATCGCTGATTACTTCAGACCTTACAGAGATGAGTGTCTGGCTAACGGCCTGCTGAATCCCAAGGTTATGGGTGTTGATATTAAGACTCTGCTGTACCAGGTACCCGGCGGTATGCTTTCCAACATGGTGAGCCAGCTGAAGGAGCAGAATGCAGAAGACAGATACTACGATGTACTGAAGGAGATCCCTAAGGTTCGTAAGGATCTGGGTGAGCCCCCTCTGGTTACTCCTTCTTCTCAGATCGTTGGTACTCAGGCAGTCTTCAATGTACTGCTCGGTGAGCGTTACAAGATGGCTACCAAGGAGACCAAGGCAGTGCTCCGTGGTGAGTACGGTCAGACCGTTAAGCCCATGAGCCAGGAAGTTATCGACAAGGTTATCCCCGGTGAGGAGAGAATCACCTGCCGTTACGCTGATCTGCTTGACAACGAGATGGATAAGCTGGAAGGCGAAATGAAGGAATGGAAACAGCAGGATGAGGACGTATTAAGCTACGCTCTGTTCCCTCAGGTTGCTACCGACTTCTTCAAATATCGTCAGGCACAGCAGGAAAAGGTTGATATGACCCAGGCTGACACCAAAAACGGTGCATACCCTGTCTAAATAATTCGTCAATAAAAAGTCGCACGACTGCTCGCAGTCAGTGCGGCTTTTTTATTAGACGAACAAAACCACATGAGCAAGTAGGGCGATAGCCCGGATTGCGAATGGGCTTAATTACATATTGACAAAAGTGCTTCTCACCAACTAAAATAACAAGTGTTATAGAAGGACACATTGTTTGCTGTAAAAACAGCGGAATGAGAGGGATTATGGCTCGTAAAGAGATGATCACGATTGACAGGATCCTGGATACGGCATTCGCCATGACCAGAGAGGAAGGCTTTGCCAATGTGACTGCGAGAAAAGTTGCGGCGAAGGCAGGATGTTCCACGCAGCCTATTTTCAGAGTATATAAGAATATGGAAGAACTGTGGGATGCGGTCTATGAGAGAGCGGCGGCGTATTTTCTGGATTATTACAGCCTGTATCCCCGCACCGGGAAGACACCTTTTGCCAACTTGGGAATGGCGTACATAGCTTTTGCACGGGAAGAAAGACACCTGTTTGAACTTCTGTTTGTATCCGGTGATCAGGGCAGCAAGCATAAGACGAAAAGCATGTATGAGATCCTGAACGGTGATGCCGGAAATGTGGTCTATGAGATCAATCTGGCGAGAGCGGCAGGATGTCCGGACCCCGGAGATCTGTTTATGAAAATGTGGATTTTTATCCATGGAGCTGCCTGCATGTCTCTGACCGGAGATTATGATCTGACAGATTTACAGACGATGCAGCTTTTGGAACATTCCTATTATGCTTTTTACAATGAGACAATGCGAGGTTAAAATCAGTGGCAGAATATGATGTTTTTACCCGGATCAAGGAACACTATGCAAAAATGAGCAAGGGGCATAAAGCCATTGCGGATTATATTTTAGAGCATTTCGATCAGGCGGTATTTATGACAGCAGCCAGGCTGGGGGAGACGCTGGGGATCAGCGAATCTACCGTGGTACGTTTCGCTGCGGGCATCGGCTATGACGGATATCCGAAGTTCCAGAGAGCGCTGGAGGGCTGTGTGCAGGGAAAATTAAACGGCATTCAGAAAATGGATGCCAAATACGGTAAAAGTTCTCAGTCGGAGATATTGACCTCTGTGCTCAGTGCGGATATCGAGAAGATTCAGGACACGATAGACAATCTGGATCCGGCGGCATTTGAGTCAGCAGTAACTACGATCTTAGAAGCGGAGACCATCTATATCATGGGACTCCGCAGCAATGAGCCGTTGGCGGCGTTTTTGCATTTTTACCTGAACATGATCCGCGGAAAGGTATTTTTACTGAACACTACCAGCGTCAGCGAGACGTTTGAACAGATGATCCATATCGGACCGAAGGATTGTTTTATCGGCATCAGTTTTCCAAGATATTCCATGCGGACGTTAAAGGCAATGGAGTTCGCCAATGACAGGAATGCCAAAGTGATTGCTATCACCGACAGTGTCCATTCCCCTATGAATCTGTATTCTTCCTGCAATCTGCTGGCAAGAAGTGACATGGTGTCGGTGGTGGATTCTCTGGTGGCACCACTTAGTGTGATCAATGCGCTGGTGGTAGCGCTTTGCCTGAAGTGCCCGGAGCAGGTTCGTAAGAATCTGGAGACACTGGAAGAGACCTGGAACAATTATCAGGTGTATCTGAATGACGAGATTGATTTTATAGATGATGAACCGATGTTGGATTATTCTCTGCGACGCAAGGAGCAGTGACGTCGATATGTCGGCAAAAAAGGATGAAAATGAGTAATGTGATAGTAGTCGGCGGCGGTGCTGCCGGTATGATGGCTGCCATTGCGGCAGCAAAATGCGGACATAATGTAACCCTTTTGGAAAAAAATGAAAAGCTTGGGAAAAAGCTGTTTATTACGGGAAAAGGCCGTTGTAATGTGACTAATGGGGCGGATATGGATGTTCTGTTCCAAAATGTCTGCACCAATGAAAAGTTCCTGTACAGTGCTTTTTATAGCTTTGACAATACACAGGTGTGCGATCTGATCGAACAGGCGGGCTGCCCCCTGAAGACAGAACGCGGAGACCGGGTATTTCCGGTATCCGATCATTCTTCGGATGTGATCGCCGCTCTGCAGAGAGAACTGCATAAATATCATGTGGATATTCATCTGCACACAGAAGTGAAAAAAATCCTGACGAAGGAAAGTGACGGGAAGTCTTACTTTTACGGAGTGGAATGTGCGGATCATAAGAAAATGACGGCGGATGACTGCATTATTTGTACCGGCGGCTGTTCCTATGCCAGTACCGGATCTACCGGAGACGGTTACCGGTTCGCAGAGGAGACCGGTCATAATGTAACGGAGCGAAAACCGGCACTGGTTCCCTTAGTGATCCGCGAGAGCTGGTGCAAAGCTCTGATGGGATTATCTCTTAAAAATGTGGAGATCCGGATGCAATGTGGGAAGAAGACCTGGTACGAAGGCTTCGGAGAGATGCTGTTTACCCATTTCGGTGTCAGCGGGCCGTTGATTTTGTCCGCCAGCAGCTTTTATTCCAAAAATATTTCTAAACGAAAAGGTGACGATGAGGTAAAGCTTTTCCTGGATCTGAAACCGGCACTGACACCGGAACAGTTAGATAAACGTCTGCTTCGGGATTTTGAGGAAGCGAAGAACAAGCAGTTTAAAAATGCACTGGATCATCTGTTTCCTGCGAAGCTGATTCCTGTTATGATAGAACTGTCCGGAATCTCTCCGGAGAAGAAGGTCAATGAGATTGGCAGGGAAGAGAGAAAAGCGTTCGGTATGCTGATCAAAGCATTGCCCATGACGGTGACGGGGACGAGATCTTTTGCGGAAGCAATTATTACCCAGGGCGGAATCTCTGTAAAGGACATCAATCCTTCCACTATGGAATCCAAGCTGGTAAAGCATCTGTATTTTGCAGGGGAAGTACTGGATCTGGATGCCATGACCGGTGGCTTTAACTTACAGATTGCCTGGTCTACGGGACATCTGGCGGGAGACAGCATAGAAGTGGGATGATAATCCCACGCAATCCGTAGGTATCAAAGTCGGGGGCTTTTGAGCCCAACATCATAATCACAAAGAAAAAAAGAAAATAAAAAGAAAAGAGGATATGAATATGAGCTTTAATGTAGCGATTGACGGACCGGCAGGTGCCGGTAAAAGCACGATTGCCAGAGCAGTGGCAAAAAAGAAGGGATTTATCTATGTGGATACCGGAGCAATGTACCGTGCCATGGCACTGTTCATGTTGAGAGAGGGCGTGGATCCTGCGGATGCGGCAGCTATCGCCGATAAATGTAAGGAAGCAGACATTACCATTCAGTATGTGGACGGAGAACAGGTTGTATTATTAAACGGCGAAAACGTCAATGCTTATCTGCGTACCGAGGAGGTGGGCAATATGGCATCCACCACCAGCGCACAGCCGGCTGTACGTACCAAACTGGTAGAACTCCAGCAGGCACTGGCTGCAAAAAGCGATGTGATCATGGATGGCCGTGATATTGGTACAGTGGTACTTCCTCATGCACAGGTAAAAGTCTATCTGACTGCCAGCAGCATGGTGAGGGCAAAAAGAAGATATGACGAGCTGACTGCCAAGGGAGAGACCTGTGACTTAGTAAAGATCCGTCAGGATATCGAGGACAGAGATTACAGAGATATGCACAGAGAGACTTCTCCGTTAAAGCAGGCGGAGGATGCGGTACTTGTGGATACCTCCGACATGACCATTGAACAGGTCATTGACCGGATCGTGGCATTGATTGGCTAAATGGGAGACGATATATGGAAGTAAGACTGGCAGACTGTGCAGGCTTTTGTTTTGGTGTAAAGCGCGCCGTGGATACTGTGTATGAACAATTAAAAAACGGGAAGACTATATATACCTATGGTCCCATTGTACACAACGAGGAAGTGGTCAGAGAACTGTCGGAAAAGGGTGTACGGGTTCTGGAGAATAAAGAGGAATTGAAACATCTGAAAGCCGGGGAGAACATTCCCACCGTGATCATCCGTGCTCACGGTGTGGCAAAAGAGATCTATGACATCATGGAAGCAAACGGTCTGGAATGTATCGATGCCACCTGCCCTTTTGTGAAAAAGATCCATCGTATCGTGGAACAAAAAAGCACCGAGGGGTATCATGTAATTGTTGTGGGAGATCCGAAACACCCGGAGGTAGAGGGAATCGTCGGCTGGTGTCCGGGTCCCGTTACCGTTCTGGAGACTCCGGATCAGGCAGAAAATTTTGTAAAAACAGAAGGCGAAAAACTCTGTATTGTTTCTCAGACGACATATAACTACAATAAATTTCAATATATAGTTGAAATTTTTGAAAAAAAAGGTTACAATGATAGTGTTGTGAACACTATCTGTAATGCTACAGAAGAGCGACAGCGATCGGCAAAGACCATTGCAGCGGAAGCTGACGTTATGATTGTAATAGGAGGGAAGCACAGTTCCAACAGCAGAAAGCTTTACGAAATCTGCCAAAGGGAATGTGAGCACACCTATTTTATACAGACACTGGATGACTTGCATTTAGATCTACCTAAAGCTGTTCGACTAGTGGGTATTACCGCGGGGGCTTCCACCCCAAATAAATTAATTGAGGAGGTTCAAAATTATGTCAGAATTAACTTTTGAACAAATGCTGGAAGAATCATTAAAGACAATACATGCAGGAGAGGTAGTCGAAGGTACAGTCATCGATGTGAAACCGGAAGAGATCATTCTGAACATCGGATACAAATCTGACGGTATTCTTACCAAGAACGAATACACCAACGACTCCAGCGTGGATCTTACCACGGTTGCCAAGGTTGGTGACACCATGGAAGTTAAGGTTCTGAAAGTAAATGATGGTGAGGGTCAGGTTCTCCTTACCTACAAGCGTCTTGCTGCAGACAGAGGCAACAAGAGAATCGAAGAAGCATTTAACAATCACGAAGTACTTAAAGCAACCGTATCCCAGGTACTGGACGGTGGCTTAAGTGTAATCGTGGACGAAGTAAGAATCTTCATCCCCGCAAGCTTGGTATCCGATACTTATGAGAAGGATCTGACCAAGTATGCCGGACAGGAGATCGAATTCGTGATCAGCGAGTACAATCCCAAGAGAAGAAGATACATCGGCGACCGTAAGCAGCTCATCGTAGCTAAGAAGGCTGAACTGCAGAAGGAACTCTTCGAGAAGATCAAAGAAGGCGACATCGTAGAAGGCGTTGTTAAGAACGTAACCGATTTCGGTGCATTTATCGATCTGGGTGGTGCAGACGGACTGCTTCATATCTCTGAGATGTCCTGGGGCAGAGTGGAACATCCCAAGAAGGTATTCAAGGTTGGCGACAAGCTGAAAGTCCTGATCAAGGAGATCAACGGCAATAAGATCGCATTATCCCTCAAATTCGATGATGCTAACCCTTGGAAGGACGCTGCACAGAAGTATGCAGTCGGCAATGTAGTAACCGGTAAGGTTGCAAGAATGACTGACTTTGGTGCATTCGTAGAGTTAGAGCCCGGTGTGGACGCACTGCTTCATGTATCTCAGATTGCCAAGGAGCATATCGAGAAGCCCTCTGATGTACTGAGCGTAGGCGATGAAGTAACTGCAAAGGTTGTAGACTTTAATGAGGCGGATCATAAGATTTCCCTTAGCGTTAAGGCACTGACTGCTCCTGAACCCGCTGAGGCAAAGGAAGAGTCTGACGCAGATGTAGTATCTGTGGATATCGACGCTGTAATCGCTGCAGAAGCTGCAGACACTGAGGAATAAGTAACCGTTAGGTGGTAGATATTCGTGATATACGATTATGAGTATTTTAAAAAAGAGATTTATTCTCTGACTACGATCGATCTGAATGCTTACAAAGAGAAGCAGATGAAGCGGCGTATCGATACCCTGATCGCTAAACATAAGATTGTAGGATATGATAAGTATGTACAGGCACTGAAGACGGATAAAGAACTATTCGAGGAATTCGTAGGATATATTACGATTAATGTCTCAGAATTCTATCGTAATCCGGAACAGTGGAAATATCTGGAAGACACCGTGATCCCGGAGCTGATCCAACGTTTTGGTAAGAATCTTAAGATCTGGAGTGCTGCCTGTTCCACAGGGGATGAGCCTTACTCACTGGTAATGGCTCTGTCACGGCACATTCCGTTACAGCAGATCCACATCTATGCTACCGATCTGGACAAGCAGGTCATTGCGAAGGCAAAGGCTGGTCTGTACGGTGAGAAGAGCATAGAAGGAGTGCCGGAAGATCTGAAGAAGAAATACTTCACGAAGATTGGCCCCTCCTATAAGATAGCAGATGAGATCAAAGCGAGAGTGGATTTCCACCAGCATAATTTACTAAAGGATATGTATCCTACCGATTGTGATCTGATCGTGTGCAGAAATGTACTGATCTACTTTACGGAAGAAGCAAAGGATCAGGTATTCCGGAAGTATTACCAGTCCCTGGCGAAGGGCGGTATGCTGTTTATCGGAAGTACGGAACAGATTATGAATTATCGTGAGATTGGTTTTGACAGAAAGAGTTCTTTCTATTATGTAAAACCGTTATAACAAAAAAGAGGAAAGCGGATTCGCTTTCCTCTTTTTTTGGCTGACAAATTGATTTTAGTAAGTAGATGCGATCATGGACAGAACGTGGTTGGCATACTGCGTAAAACCTTCTCTGTTTTTCTTCATCTCATCGGTTAGCTCGAAGAACAATTCTTTGCTCTTATAATCTCTCTTAAAGAAAGGAGTAAATAAGATATCCCATTGCGGCAGATAGCAGGAGAACTTCCTGGTATAGCAATTTGCTGCCGAGGCCTGGATCCGATGCTCCTTATCGACGAAACCGGCAACGGATTTATGCAGTGCTACATCCTCTGTGGGAAGATAATAGTAATCCGTGTAATTGGAATAGAAATATTTCAGCTCTTCCTCATAGATCGGTACTTTTAAGGTAGCATTGTCTCCTTCGCCGCGGAAGTAGCAGTTCGCAGCGCATGCAGTTACGGGCTTGGGCAGAGGAGTGGGGAGCTGCAGAGTGATCAGCAGCTCCTTGCGCTTGGAACCGTTCACGTCTTTATAGTAATTTGCCTGTACCTTCTTGGCTTTTACACTGTTTTCGTTGAACAGATCGTAATATGCCAGGATCGGAAGAACCTCTAACATCCCCTTTAAATCATCTGCATTATGTAAGAACAATGCCTTTTCGGTGAACTCCGAAGGATTCTTCACGTAATCATGGTACAGACCGATCAGTTCACCGCCGGAGAAGACATCGGTACGGGCAATTCCCAGATATTGTTCCAGGGTCTTCTGCTTACAGTTCGGAAGCTTTAAAAAGAACTTATAGGGAGAGATCCTGCGGTAAATATCGATTCCCCGGAATCCTTCAAAGGAGAAGGGAAGCTTTAGCTGTGTACACTTTTGCGTAATAAAAGGAAGATCAAAATTATTACCGTTAAAATGTACGAGATAGCGGTAATCCCTGGAAAAATCAAAGAAAGCAGTGAGAATCTCACCTTCTTTTGAATAATCCTCTGCCATCCACTGGATGGTATGCCATTTGCCTGCCTGATAATAGGCACAGCCTATCATATATAAATAAGAAGTACGGGAAGTGAAGCCTGTGGTCTCAATATCGAGAAAAAGTATCTGCTCCAGAGGCGCCAGCTTATCCAGGGGATAGGAGATCGCAAAATTCTCCAGAGTCTCTTCTGATTTTTTCATGTATGACCTCTTTCTGCCGTATGAGGCAATTTGATCAGTCCGTTATAGATGAATTTATTCTACCATAATTTTATAATTTGCAGTAGCATTTTGTTGATAAAAGTTGATAAAATTTGATAAAAATAGTACAATTACCATGATGTACATTGAAATATAAGTAACTATTTAGAAAGGATGTTAGGAAATGGCAAAGTTGACATTTGTAGGCGGAATACATCCCTATGATGGAAAAGATCTGTCCAAGGACAAACCGATCCAGGATGTCCTGCCCAAGGGAGAAATGGTCTATCCTCTGTCCCAGCATATCGGTGCTCCTGCAAAGCCTATTGTGGCAAAAGGAGACAGGGTACTGGCGGGCCAGAAGATCGCGGAGAGCGGTGGCTTCGTGTCGGCACCCATCTATGCATCTGTGTCGGGTACGGTGAAAGCCATTGAGACGAGACGAGTGGTAACGGGAGATCTGATACAGAGTATTATAATTGACAATGACGGTCTGTATGAGAGCGAAGAATTTCATCCGTATGCACCGGTGGATAAGCTGCAGAAGGAAGAGATCATTGACATTGTGAAGGAAGCCGGAATCGTAGGTATGGGTGGTGCCGGATTCCCTACCCATGTGAAGCTGTCACCGAAAGATCCCAATAAAATTGAATATGTCATCGCCAACTGTGCGGAATGTGAGCCTTATCTGACTTCCGATTACCGTAGAATGATGGAAGAACCGGACAAACTGATCGGTGGTCTGAAGATCATGCTGAAGCTGTTTGACAATGCCCATGGTATTCTGGCGGTGGAAGATAATAAACCGGATTGCATTTCATTGCTGAAGCAGCTGACGAAAAATGATCCGCAGATCACAGTCAAGGCATTGAAGACGAAGTACCCCCAGGGTGCGGAGCGTCAGTTGATCTATGCCACAACAGGACGTAAGATCAATTCCTCCATGCTTCCTGCGGATGTGGGATGTATCGTGGACAATGTGGATACTGTAGTGGCTATTTACAGAGCCGTGACGGAAGGGCGACCTCTGATGGAACGTATCATAACCGTTACCGGTGATGCCGTGGCGAATCCCCGGAACTTCCGCGTACCCATCGGCATGAGTTATCAGGAGCTGTTGGATGTGGCAGGTGGATTTAAACAGGAGCCGGAGAAGATCATCTGTGGTGGCCCCATGATGGGCTTCGGCATGTTCCAGCTGGATGTGCCTACGACCAAGACATCCACAGCGCTGCTGGCACTGACCCAGGATGATGTATCCGCTATGGAGCCTGGTCCCTGTATCAACTGTGGGCGCTGTGTGGAAGCCTGTCCCGGCCGTATTGTGCCCAGTCTCTTAGCAACTTATGCAGAGCACTTTGATGAGGAAGCGTTCGTAGAGCATAATGGCATGGAATGCTGTGAGTGCGGCTGTTGTAGTTATGTATGTCCGGCAAAGCGTCCTCTGACGCAGGAGATCAAATCCATGCGTAAGATCCAGCTCGCCAAAAAGAAAAAGAAGTAGGAGGGAAGAACATTGAGCGGACTTTTGAAAGTATCTTCAAATCCTCATATAAGGTCAAAAGTAACGACCAGCAGTATTATGACAGCTGTGGTGATCGCACTGCTGCCTGCTGCCGGTTTCGGAATCTATAACTTCGGTCCCAGAGCATTGGCAGTGATGGCTGTGACCATTGCAAGCACAGTCCTGACAGAATTGTTATTCGGCTGGCTCTGGAAGAAAAAAATTACCATTACCGATATGTCTGCGGTAGTAACGGGACTTTTACTGGCACTGAACCTGCCGGTGAGCATTCCGCTGTGGATGGCGGCTTTGGGAGGTGTGTTTGCAATTCTGGTAGTAAAAATGCTGTTCGGTGGTCTGGGACAGAATTTCATGAACCCGGCACTGGCAGCCAGATGTTTCCTGTTGATCTCTTTCCCTTCGCAGATGACGAACTTTACCTGTGATGCGTATACCGGAGCTACCCCACTGGCGGCACTGAAGGCAGGAGAGAGTGTCAATGTTATGAACATGATCGTAGGTAAGACTGCCGGTACCATCGGTGAGACTTCCATGATCGCGTTGTTGATCGGTGCATGTTTTCTGATCCTGATCGGTGTGATTGACCTTCGGATTCCCGGTACATACATTGTTACCGTGATCCTGTTTGCCGGAATTTTTGGAGGACACGGCTTTGATCCGGCATATCTGTCTGCACAGCTTGCAGGCGGTGGTCTGATCCTGGGAGCTTTCTTCATGGCAACGGATTATGTGACCAGACCTGTCACGAGCAAGGGACAGTATGTATACGGCATTGTTCTGGGACTTCTCACCGGAATCTTCCGTATCTTCGGACCGGGTGCGGAAGGCGTATCCTATGCGATTATTTTAGGTAACCTTTTAGTACCTCTGATCGAGAAATTCACCATGCCGACAGCTTTTGGCAGAAAGGCAGGTGTGAGACGTGAAAAATAATAAAGATATTCAGGTAATGTTAAAAGAAGCGGGCATTTTGTTCGCAATCACACTGATTGCAGGACTGCTGCTTGGTTTTGTCTATGAACTGACTAAGGAGCCCATCCGCCTGCAGGAGGAAAAGGCAGTGCAGGAAGCCTGCCGGGCAGTTTTTGCGGATGCACAACAGTTTGAAGAACTGGATGCTTATACGCCTTCCGCGGATACCGCACAGAAGTTATCCGATACCGGAATTACCATCGGTACGGTCTATGAGGCACAGGATGCTTCCGGAGCACAGTTAGGTTATGTGATCCAGACGACGACTTCCGAAGGCTACGGCGGTAATATCGTGTTGTACGTAGGTATCCGTCTGGATGGAACAGTAAATGACATTTCCATCTTAAGCATCTCCGAGACTCCGGGACTTGGTATGAAAGCCGGCGATGTGTTGGTACCGCAGTTCCATAATAAGAATGTGAAGAGCTTTACTTATACGAAGACCGGCGCTGCCTCCGACAGTGAGATTGATGCCATCAGCGGAGCGACCATTACGACTAAGGCGGTGACCAATGCCGTCAACGGAAGCCTTCTGGCATTTAATGATTATGTACAGGGAGGTGCAGGCAATGAATAAAGCGGGAGAAAGACTTTATAACGGTATTATAAAAGAGAACCCTACCTTTGTGCTGATGCTTGGAATGTGTCCTACACTGGCGGTTACCACATCTGCCATGAACGGACTGGGGATGGGACTGACCACAGCGGTGGTACTGACCATGAGTAATCTGATCATTTCCCTGCTCAGAAAAGTGATCCCCAGCAGAGTAAGAATTCCTGCATTTATCGTGATCATTGCATCCTTCGTAACTGCTGTACAGCTGCTGTTACAGGCATATCTGCCGTCACTGAACGATGCCCTGGGCGTGTACATTCCTCTGATCGTGGTAAACTGTATTATTTTAGGAAGAGCGGAGAGTTATGCATATTCCAATCCTCCCATTCCGTCATTGTTTGACGGACTTGGCATGGGCCTTGGATTTTCTCTGGCACTGACCTGTATCGGTGCAGTGAGAGAGATCCTGGCGGCAGGATCCATCTTCGGATTTCAGATCATGCCGGATTCCTATGTGACGATTAACATTTTCGGGCTGGCACCCGGTGCGTTCTTCGTACTGGCGGCATTGACAGCTCTGCAGAATTATGTGAAGAACAAGAGAAAACTGGCAGGCAAAGATTACGAGAAGATCCAGTCCGGCTGCGGACATGACTGTCTCCACTGTGGGGAGAGCGGCTGCTCGGAACGGTTCTATGATACAACAGAGAATGCCGGACAGACAGCAGAAGCTGCAGTATCTAAGATGCAAAAAGCAAAGGCTGCGGCAGATGCACTTGAAACGATAGACTTAGACAAGGAGGACAAATAAATGGATAGTGTAAAAGATATGCTTCTGTTACTGATCAGTTCCTCCATTGTCAGCAATATCGTCTTAAGCCAGTTCATGGGACTTTGCCCTTTCCTCGGCGTATCCCGTAAGATCAAGACGGCAGGCGGCATGGGCACAGCGGTTATTTTCGTCATTACCCTTGCGAGTGCGGTGGCGGGTGTGATCTATAAGTTTATTTTACAGCCGTTACACATTGAGTACTTAGAGACCATTGTATTCATTCTTGTCATTGCGGCGCTGGTACAGTTCGTGGAAATGTTCCTGAAAAAGGCAATGCCTTCTCTGTATCAGGCACTTGGCGTATATCTTCCGCTGATCACCACCAACTGTGCGGTCTTAGGTGTTGCCATTACCAACGTACAGAAGGAATACGGTATTTTAACCGGTATTGTGAACGGTTTCGCCACGGCACTTGGCTTTACCATTGCCATCGTGATCTTAGCGGGACTGCGTGAGAAGATGGAATACAATGAAGTTCCGGAATCCTTCAAGGGAATGCCTATGGTTCTGCTGACAGCAGGACTGATGGCAATTGCTTTCTGCGGATTCTCCGGTCTGATTTAGGAAGGGAGTAACTTAAAGATGAGTATAACAGGAATTCTGATTGCTGCGGCATGTGTCGGAATCGTCGGCATCTTTGTGGGACTGTTCCTCGGCGTGGCCGGTATTAAATTCAAAGTAGAAGTAGATGAGAAGGAGGAGGCGGTGCTTGCCGCCCTTCCCGGTAATAACTGCGGTGGCTGTGGATTTGCCGGATGTTCCGGACTGGCAGCTGCCATTGCAAAAGGAGAGGCTGCGGTCAATACCTGTCCGGTAGGAGGAGAAGAAGTCGGCAAAAAAATTGCTGCGATCATGGGAGTGGAGGCTGGAGCTTCCGAACGTAAGGTGGCGTATGTTCACTGCCAGGGAGACTGCGACCGGACGAAGACGGATTATGATTATTACGGCATCAAGGACTGCCGTATGATGAGCTTTGTCCCCGGTGGTGGTCCGAAGTCCTGCAACAGTGGCTGCCTGGGATATGGAACCTGTGTGCAGGTATGTCCGTTTGATGCCATTCATGTAGAGAACGGTGTGGCGGTAGTAGATAAGGAAAAATGTAAAGCCTGCGGAAAATGCGTGGAAGTATGTCCCAAGCATCTGATCAGTTTAAGACCATATTCCAATACCGTGCAGGTGGCATGTAGTTCCACAGACAAAGGTCCCGTTACCATGAAAGCCTGTACAACAGGCTGTGTGGGCTGCGGTATCTGCGTGAAGAACTGTCAGCATGATGCTGTGAAAGTAGAGAACTTCCATGCGGTCATTGACCCGGAGAAATGCGTAGGTTGTGGTGCCTGCATGGAGAAGTGCCCGAAGAAATGTATCGTAAAGGCATAGCATCAAAGTCGGGGACTTTTACCTCCGACATCATAATAAAAAGTACAAGAGGAGAAAAGGTATGCGTCTTCCGGACGATTATGAAGATCACGGAGGTGGGCTGACACCTACGGTGATCAGTGCCATTGTAGCTGTCACAATCTTCGTGGCGGTGATTCTTTGTGTGGTATTGATCATAAACAGGAGACCCACATCCCACCAACAGAATACTTCGGCTGCACAGACGGAGAATACTTCTCTGACGGGAAGTAATCAGACAGATAAATACCCGGATACGCAGGACCTGATCACCGGAAGCACGTTATCTCCCTCGGATCTGGACTTCTGGGACAAGTTTCCGGAAGCGACGGCTACACCCATGCCTTCTGCAGATCCTTCCGCACAGGATGGGAAAAAGGAGACGGTGGAAGCAGATCCTTCCACGGACGGGAAACACACCCTGGTGACCAACCGGGACGGCAAGGAAGAATGGGTGCTGATCAGTCCGTATCTTCCGAAGCATGAATATGATTTTACCAAACTGGTGTGCCAGTCGGATCTGATGAAATACTATCAGGACGGAAAATTAACTTCCTATGTAGGAGTGGATATTTCCAAATATCAGGATTATGTAGATTTTCTGAAACTGAAAAAAGCCGGTGTGGATTTTGTGATGCTCCGGGTGGGTGCCAGAGGTTACGGCAGCGGACAGATCGTGCTGGATGATTATTTTACGGATAACATCAAGAGAGCCACCGATGCAGGACTTCGGATCGGCGTATATTTTACTTCCCAGGCAATCACAGAGGAAGAAGCGATAGAGGAAGCAAAAGTGGTCCTGGAGAATATCAAAGACTACAAGGTTACTTATCCTGTGGCGTTTGATATGAGCTTTGTGGAGAATGACACGGCGAGAATCGAGAGCGTAAACAGGGCGGATAAGACGAAGATCACGAAGGCTTTTCTGGACACGATAGCTGCAGCGGGATATAAGCCACTGCTCTATGGAGACAAGGAATGGCTGATAAAGGAAATCGACCTGTCCAAGCTGTCGGCGTACGATGTATGGCTGTCACAGTTTACAGATATCCCGGATTATCCGTACCGTTTTACCATGTGGCAGTATGCAGGCGATGTGGCAATTGACGGTATCGCGGGCTATGCCAATATGAATATCAGCTTTATTGATTATTCGGAGAAATAGTCGGATAATTCAAAATCCCCGGCGCTATGGTGAGGGCAGAATAAATCTCGGCATAGCGGCTGGGAGCGATTTCTTCCACGTAATTATATGAAAAATTATTTGTGACACCTTTGCTTCGCAGAATGTCGATGGCTTTATTATAGGCGATAGCGGCTTCTGTCTCGGTAGCATAGCGTCCCACCAGATAATTACCGCGAATATGAATGCGGACAGTATAAATGTACTGTCCGTTTTTTGCTGCGGTTTTGCGGACACCGTGATAGATATTATGGATCTCTAAATTTTCTCTCCGAAAATCCGTCGGATCACCGTTGCGGAAACAGTAGTCTGTGCCGGGAACAGCATAACTTTTGATCCCGTAGCGTGAGGTCAGAGTGATCTGCATTCCATAATCCGCCACAAAGTAATGGTTGCCCCGGCGCATGATCTTGTGGGAGGAATAATAGAACAGATCCTCCAGATCGAACTTTAATACATGATGGGGAGACAGATAATAGTAAAACAGCTGCTGTCCCATATAGATGGGATTCCCCAGGTAGATCCCATTGTCCCGTAAATTAAGAAGGCAGACCCACTTCTCAAAAGGAAGAGGGGAGGCAGGCTCATAGAACTTAAGAGAGGTGGAAAAGTCTGAAAGCAGACGGAGCCCTTCTTCGTAAGCCTTATGGGCATCCTCTGCCACAGGGTAGCTGCCGAGACTGATATGTTTCCCATGCCGGGTCAAAGAGGCACGATAATAGACCGTCCCGTCTTTTTTGACGGCACGGAACACTCCTTTATATACTTGATCTTTTTCACTGTTTTTTTCACTCATATTCTTATACTAACATTTTTCCCGGAAGAACAACAGATATATTTTTCGGACGAGCTGCATAGAATGAAGTTAGAGTCCAAATAAGAAAATGAGAAAGGGTCAGTTTTCAGCGATGTATAAAAAAGCTTTGAGCGGACTACTGACGATAAATCTGTTGTTTTTGCTGGGAGTCTTAAGCCTGTGCAGAATGGAGGACATCGGACAGAAAATGCAGCAGGCGGTCCGTCAGACACAGGCAGAGGAGAGACTGTTGGCAGACAGAGAGAGCATGGTTATGGGGATCGCTTCCAGAACCTCCTCCGGACAGAGAGTAGTGGATTGCAATGAATTGCAGAGAAACAGCAAGTATCAGCTGACAGAAAAGGAGCTGGAGGTATTGCTTCGAATTGTAGAGGCGGAAGCGGGATGTGAGGATGAGGAGGGGAAGCTTTTGGTGGCAAATGTGATACTGAACCGATTGAATTCTCCCAAATTCCCGGATAGCATTACAGAGATCGTGTTCCAGCGGGAGAATGGAGTAGCACAATTCTCTCCGGCTTATGACGGGAGCTATGCCTGTGCAGAAGTCAGTGAAGAGACGGTAAAAGCAGTGGGACGGGCTTTGAAAGGCGAAGACATATCTGACGGAGCACTGTATTTTGCAGCCAGAAAATACGCGGAGGATGACAGAATGCGGTGGTTTGATGAAAAACTTACGTTATTGTTCCGTTACGGAGGGCACGAGTTTTTTAAAGAGTAATACAATACAGGGATACTTTATCAATTCACCTTGCAACAGTACCTAAAATATGCTATACTTTTACGAAATTACAAGTGGATCATCATCCATAGATACATATAGATACGGAGGAGAGGAAATGGAAGTAATTTATCGCAGTACACGCAGCAACAGCGCACCGGTAACCGCATCACAGGCGATCCTGAAGGGATTATCCGATGACGGAGGATTGTTTGTACCGGATCATATTCCTACATTGGACAAGAGCCTTAAGGAGCTTGCTGGAATGACTTATCAGCAGGTTGCATATGAGGTTATGAAATTATTCCTGACGGATTTCACGGAAGAAGAACTGAAGAACTGTATTAACAGTGCTTATGATTCCAAGTTTGATACAGAAAAAATTGCTCCGCTTGTGAAGGCAGACGATGCGTATTATCTGGAATTGTTCCATGGATCCACCATTGCTTTTAAGGATATGGCACTTTCCATTTTACCTCATCTGATGATCACTTCTGCCCGTAAGAACAATATTAAGAACGAGATCGTGATTCTGACCGCTACCTCCGGCGATACCGGTAAGGCAGCCCTGGCAGGCTTTGCAGATGTAAAAGGCACTCGTATCATTGTATTTTATCCGAAGAACGGTGTCAGCCCGATCCAGGAGAAGCAGATGGTGACCCAGAAGGGCGCTAATACCTTCGTAGTAGGTATTCACGGCAATTTTGACGATGCCCAGACCGGCGTGAAGAAGATCTTCTCCGATAAGGAGCTGGCAAAAGAGATGGATGAGAAGGGCTTCCAGTTCTCCTCGGCCAACTCTATCAACATCGGACGTCTGGTACCTCAGATCTGCTATTATGTGTATGCTTATGCTCAGTTATGTAAAGATGGTAAGATCGCAGAGGGTGAGAAGATCAATGTTGTAGTTCCCACCGGTAACTTCGGTAACATTCTGGCAGCATTTTATGCGAAGAATATGGGGCTTCCTATTGATAAGCTGATCTGTGCTTCCAATGACAATAAGGTACTGTATGATTTCTTCCGTACCGGAACCTATGACCGCAACAGAGAGTTCGTACTGACGACATCTCCCTCCATGGATATTCTGATCTCCAGCAACTTAGAGCGTCTGATTTACCGTATCGCAGGCAATGATGCGGATAAAAACCGGGAGCTGATGAGTGCGCTGACCGGCAACGGCAAATACGAGATCACCGAAGAAATGAAGGCACAGCTGGCTGACTTCTATGGTAACTTCGCAAGTGAGGCAGAGACAGCAGCAGAAATCCGCCGTCTGTATGAGAAATGCGGCTATGTGATCGATCCCCATACCGCAGTAGCTTCCGCAGTATACGGAAAATATGTGGCAGAGACCGGGGATCATAAGACCACCGTCATTGCTTCTACTGCAAGCCCCTTCAAATTTACCAGAAGCGTCATGGATGCGATCGATACCAAATATGATGTAATGGGGGATTTTGAACTGGTGGATGAATTATCCAAAATTGCTAAGGTGAAGGTACCCGGAGCTATCGAAGAGATCCGTACCGCACCTATACTTCATGATACGCAGTGTGATGTGGATAAAATGAAGGATACCGTAAAAAGTTTTCTTGGTATTTAATGTGGAATAAGATCATGATCAGAGAATCCCTCTTTGTGTGAGGGATTCTCTTTTTGTGGAAGGGTTAATTGCCACAGGATTCACAGCGGTCAAAACCGGGGTTAAAGGCATAGAAGTTCTTTGAATTCAGGTGGTCCTGTGTGATACGGAGGGCTTCTCCGAAGCGCTGGTAATGGACGACTTCGCGGGCCCGCAGGAATTTGATGGGTTCGCAGATATCCGGATCCTTGATCAGACGTAAGATGTTGTCATAGGTGGAGCGGGCTTTCTGCTCCGCAGCCATATCCTCGTGCAGATCAGTGATGATATCTCCCTTTACCTGAAATTCACAGGCATTAAAGGGAACACCGCCCGCTGCCTGAGGCCAGACACCGATGGTATGGTCCACATAATAGTTGGCGAAACCGCTTTTCTCAATCTCTTCCATGGAGAGGTTACGGGTCAGCTGGTGGACGATGGTGGCTACCATTTCAAGATGCCCCAGTTCTTCAGTTCCAATATCAGTCAGCAGTCCGGCAACTTCCTTATAAGGCATCGAATAACGTTGGGACAGGTAACGCATGCTGGCGCCCATTTCACCGTCCGGTCCGCCGTACTGGGAGATGATGACCTGCGCCAGCTTCGCGTTGGGCTCTTTGATATTTACCGGAAATTGCAGTCTTTTTTCATAGTTCCACATCAGTTACAGCCTCCTTCCCAGGGGAGAGGGGCACTGCCCCAGCGCCAGTCCCTGTTACTTTCGGCGAGATCCTTGCGCAGTGGGTAATGATCTCTTGCAAATTCCCGCTCCATCTGTGTTTTGATCCGTGCGTAGTGATTGAAGTATTCCATGGCTTTTTGGTCCGAAGGGTGGGTGTCCAGATACAGCATCAGATCTGTCAGGACGAAATCAGCGATGCCGATATCATACAGTTTTTTTTCTTCGCTGTTCATTTGACGCATCTCCTTCCTGTAAAGGGTTTGTCAAGCTCGGGGAAAATAGTACCGGCCCTGTATCCTTTTTCCAGATTTTCATACATTTGGGTAAAATGCTGCCAGGGGACATAAGCCATGGCGAGAGGATATTTTTCAAACGGTTCCTCGAAAGAATAATCTTTCATAGCGATCAACTGTCCTTTCCGTAAAAACATTTATTATATGGTATGAACAGAGAAGAAAAGAGTGCATAGCTTTGGATGATACAAAATGGATACAATCAGGAGTTAAAGTAATATGAGAATTTATAGAATGAGGGGCAGAAGAAATGTTCAGGATATTAATTGCAGAAGATGAAGAGCCGATCGCTAATCTGATCCGGATGAATCTGACAAGGGCAGGGTATCTGTGTACCTGGGCGCCGGATGGAAAAAGCGCGGCAGATCTTATGGAACGGGAGAAATTTGATCTCGCACTGTTAGATATTATGCTACCGGGGATCAACGGGTATGAGCTGATGGATTATGCGAAAGACTGTGAACTGCCGGTGATCTTCCTGACGGCACTGGGATCTACGGAACATAAGGTGAAAGGACTCCGAATGGGGGCGGATGATTATCTGCCCAAGCCGTTTGAGATCGTAGAGCTGCTTGCCAGAGTGGAGGCGGTGCTGCGCAGATATCATAAGACGGAGACGGTCATCCGGGCGTGCAATGTCACCATAGACACGGCATCCCACAGAGTGACTCTGGACGGGGAGGAAATCTATCTGACACCGAAGGAATTCGATCTGCTGTTATTATTCGCCAGGAATAAAAACAGGGCGTTGTACCGGGAAACCATATACGAGACTGTATGGGGTGGCGAATATATGGGACAGAGCCGGACTGTGGATCTGCATGTGCAGCGGCTGAAGAAAAAGTTACATTGGGAAAATATTATTATAGCGGTATATAAAGTGGGGTATCGTTTGAATGAAGTTCACGCATAAATTATTTTTTTCCATCACAGCACTCCTTACGGCAGCGTTTATGCTGTTTGGAAGCTTTATGCTGTTTTCTTATTTTAACCGTATGTTAGAACGGGAGACGGAGCAGGGAAAACGTGAGAACCTTCTCTTTCAGACTATTTATGATATGGTGTATCAGAACATGGAAAAATACGGAGCGGAATTTGCAGGGATACAGGCAGGAAATTCTGCCACAGAACGGATGACGGATCAGAACGGTACGGAATGTATGATCCTTGAAACGGATGGCACGATCACTCTGGAGGGCAGCCTGAAGCTGCCGCAGGATGAGATCAAGAGCCTTGCGGAAGAAATGATCCGGACTTTTGCTCCCGGTGCAGATCAGGTCTACGGTGTCCGCAAGGTAGGAAAGAGTTATTACCTGCTCAGCATTATCACAGATCAGGCGACGGATTCGGCAGATATGGTATATCTTGGGATTTTGAAGGATCTGAGCGGCATTTATGAAGAACGGAGCAATATGATGCGGCAATATGGTATCGCTCTGGCGGGCCTTATGGTGATCGGCGGCCTGGCAGCTTTTTTGCTGTCCAGATATCTGACCCGTCCCATAGAGCAGTTAAACCGCACGGCGGGGAGGATTGCAGGGGGAGATTTTGAGAAGAGGGCTGTCTATCAGGGGGCAGATGAGATCGGAGAACTGTCCCGGAGCTTTAACCGGATGACGGACAGACTGGTACGTCAGATGGAGGAAAAAGAGCTGGAAGCAAAACAGAAGGAAGATTTTACGGCGGCGTTTGCGCATGAACTCAAGACACCGCTAACTTCCATCATCGGATACGCGGATATGCTGAACTCCTATGAACTGACGAAACAGGAGAGGGGCGAAGCCACCTATTATATTTTCAGTCAGGGAAAACGTCTGGAAAGCCTGTCTCACAAATTGCTGGAGTTGGTGGGAATGGACAGACAGGAATTAGAATTCAAGAAGATTCAGACGAAAGAACTGGAGGAAAATATCCGGGATACGATGCGGATCCCCTTTGAACGCAAAGGGATCCGGGGAAAGATCGATCTGGAAAAAGGGGTGATCTTGGGTGACAGGGATCTGCTTTTGTCACTGTTATATAATCTGCTGGATAATGCTGTAAAGGCTGTGGAAGAAGGTGGATTTATCCTGATGAAGGGAAGGAAGCTTTCACAGGGCTATGAGATCAAGGTGGTAGACAACGGCAGGGGGATCCCACAGGAGGAGATCGCGAGGATCACGGAGGCTTTTTATATGGTGGATAAGTCCAGATCCCGCAAGGAGGGCGGAGCCGGTATCGGAATGGCCCTCTGTCAGAAGATCATCACCCTGCACCAGGGGGAACTGAAGATTGACAGCAAGCTTGGAGAAGGCACGGTAATGCGGTTATATTTTCCCGGGGAAATGCAGGTGGTAAAAAATAAAAGCAACAGGGGAGCAAAAGGCGGAATATGAAAAAACAGGAGAATAAGAACCGGCGGAATTTCCTGCTATGTATGGGCGGACTGCTTGTGCTGATCGTATTTGCATTCGCAGGACCGGAAGGGCTGTTACGATTGCAGGATAAGAACAGGCTGACTGGGTCAGTCAGCATATCGAATACGGGAACGGATTATACTGTCTGGAAGGAAGAGTATGAGACAGACACCGTGCGCAGACTTCAAAATCTGGCAGACGGTATCGCTTTGGGAAAACAGTACTATATCTCTGAACAGGATTATGAAGCTGCAACGGATGGTGAAATATATAGTCTGATCGATGAATATATTTTAAATACGGAATGGAATTACACTTTTCAGGATATGGGTGTGATCCCGGAGGATTATTTTTTCAAAAATATGGATACAGATAACATTTCCATCAAACGATATATTTTGTATGATGAAAAGCTGTCGGATGGAGTTGCGATCATGGCCTATGACATCTGTATGCGCATGAAGGAAGAGGAGGTTACGGGAGTCAGTATAGAGTGTGTCGTGGATTCCGAGACCGGAACACTCTATGCCATGAAGGTCGTGCTGGCAGATGAGACAGAACCGGTCACCTGGGATGATATCGGTGCGGATGCCCCTTATTATTTTATCACCGATTATATGCAGTCCTATCTGCATGATTATGATTCCAAGACCTATATGGAAATAGAAGGAGAGGTGCCTTATGATACCAATGCACAGATCATGTGGGATAAAGAGGCTGAAATAAAGGCTGAAATAGAGGCTGAAACAGAAGCGAAGGAGCAGACAACTATGGGAAACGACAACGGTGAGTATACGTGTGATCTGGAATACGGAGAGCATAAGCTGCATCTGATCGCAACACTGCTCAATGCTTCCGAAAGACAACTGGAGAAAGGCATCGGATATCTGTTCGGGATTCGGGAGATCGCAGAAAAGATCCCGGGTTTTTGGCCGGATAACAAGTAAATACATTCCGGAAAATACAGGAATCCGGAAAAGCAGCCGGACAGTGATATCAACGTATAAAATAGAAAAATAAAGAATATATTTTAGAAAAATAAGTCAGGGAGACAGACTTTTTATGATCACAGAGGTAAAAGGCTTTTTACAGCAGGCAGACCGGATCGTATGGGGACCCTGGCTTATTTTTTTATTATTGGGCTGTGGCTGTTATCTGATGATAAGTCTGCGCTTTCTTCCCTTGAGAAATCTGTTGGCGGCACTTGGGCTGGTGTTCCATTCTAAGAGCTGGAAAGGTACAGATGGGGAAGGGGTTTCTTCTTTTTCAGCTCTGACTACAGAACTGGCGGCAACAATAGGCACGGGAAATATCGTAGGCGTGGCTACTGCCATGGTGCTGGGAGGACCGGGAGCATTGTTCTGGATGCTTTTGTCCGGGATCATCGGACTGTCGACCAAACTGGTGGAAAGTACGCTGTGCGTCAGATATCGTGTAAGAGATCACAAAAGGAAACCGGTGGGTGGTCCCATGTATGTTCTGCAAAATGCATTTCCGTATAGACGCATGGGGCGGATCCTTGCGGTACTGTTTGCAATATTCGCAGTACTTGCCTCCTTTGGCATGGGGAATATGACGCAGGGGAATTCTATTGCGGAGGCACTGGCTGTGACTTTTGGAGTAGGCAGGACAGCCACAGGACTGGTGCTTGGTATCCTTACGATTCTGGTAATCCTTGGAGGAATCGATAAAATAGCAAGGGTCACGGAATATCTGGTGCCCTGTATGGCAGTATTTTATCTGTTCGGAACAGGCATGGTGATCTTTACTCATTTACATAATCTACCGTCAGGAATTTGGCAGATCCTGTGGGGGGCTTTCTGCCCGGAGGCTATGGCAGGAGGAACCATCGGATTCTTATGCTCTATAGGTAACGGCACTGCCTGTTCCGGCAGGCAGGCTATGCGCTATGGTGTCTCCCGTGGTGTATTTTCCAACGAAGCGGGACTTGGAGCAGCCGGTATCAGTGCGGCTTGCGCAGATACATCGGATGCGGTGCGTCAGGGGTATATCAGCATGACGGGAGTTTTTATTGATACCATTGTGATCTGTTCCCTGACAGGGCTTGCCATAGCATCCAGCGGCATGCTGGGACAGAGGGATGCGCAGGGGGAATTTTTGAACGGAACTGCGCTTATGATCGCTGTATTTTCTTCCACCTTTGGCAGGGTGGGGGAATGGATGCTTACACTATCTATTGCATTGTTTGCGTTTGCTACCATTATTGCCTGGGAATATCAGGGAGAGAAAGCATTTGAATATCTGATGGGACGCTGCCACCGGACCGGATGGTACCGAGTGGGATATGGTATAGCGGCTTTTTTAGGTGCCGTCTGTTCGCTGGAAGCGGTATGGGATTTTTCGGATATCTGTAATGGTCTGATGGCAGTGCCGAATCTTCTGGCGGTAGTGATGCTGTCGAAGGGAATCTGTCGGGAAATAAGATCATATAAGCTCTGAACGATCACGCCGGAAATCACCCCCAGAAATTACCCCTGAAATGAAATTAAATATTGAAGCGGTGCGGTCACCATGATATGATAAATAAGATGTGGCTATACGGATTTGAGAGAAGTACAAGCCCGGATAAGTTGTATTTGTGTAGAAACGTTAGGAGTGAGATTATGACTAAGACGATTGAAAACTTTTTACGATATGTGAAGATCGATACCCAGTCCAGTGAAGAGAGCACCACGACCCCCAGCACCATGAAGCAGCATGACCTGGCAGGTCTGCTTGTCAGTGAACTGGAGACTATGGGCGCCACAGAGATCACTTATGATCGGGAGCACTGCTATGTCTATGCCACCGTTCCGGCATCCGCAGGCTGCGAGAATGCACCGGTGCTTGGATTTATTGCCCATATGGATACTTCTCCCGCAGTGACGGATACCAATGTGAAGCCCCGGATCGTGGAGAATTATGACGGAAAAGATATCGTACTGAATGCAGCAGAGAACATCATTATGAAGACAGCGGATTTCCCGGAGCTGTTAAATTATGTGGGGAAAGATTTGATCGTGACAGACGGAACGACTCTGCTTGGCGCAGATGACAAGGCAGGAGTTGCCGAGATCATGACTATGGCGGAAGATTTGTTAAAACATCCGGAGAAAAAGCATGGCAAGATCCGCATTGGTTTTACCCCGGATGAGGAAGTCGGTGCCGGAGCGGATCATTTTGATGTGAAGCTGTTCGGAGCGGATTATGCGTATACCGTAGACGGTGGCGCATTGGGCGAATTGGAATATGAGAACTTCAATGCTGCCGGAGCGAAGCTTCATGTCTATGGCAGAAGTGTACATCCCGGTTCCGCCAAGGGCAAAATGAAAAACGCCATCCTGATCGCACAGGAGTTCCAGAAGCTGCTGCCGGTGGAGCAGAATCCAATGTATACCGAAGGCTATGAGGGCTTCTTCCATCTGGATGCCATAAGCGGCAATGTGGAGGAGGTTACTGCCGACTATATTATCCGTGATCATAACAGACAGCTGTTTGAACAGAAAAAAGAGCTGTTTTTGTCCTGTGCGGATTTCCTGAACCGGAAGTATGGGGAAGGCACCGCCATAGTGGATATGAAAGATTCTTATTATAATATGCGGGAGATCATGGAGCAGCACATGCACCTGATCGACAATGCGAAAGCAGCCATGGAAGAGCTGGGAATCGAACCCAAGGTATCTCCCATCCGCGGCGGTACCGACGGCGCCAGACTGTCCTTCATGGGGCTGCCCTGCCCGAACCTGTGCACCGGCGGAGAAAATTATCACGGAAGATATGAGTATGCCTGTGTACAGTCCATGGAAAAGACGACCGGACTTTTGATCGCCATTGCGGCAAAATACGCAGACAGATAATAGATACCGATGTTTAGAAAGGCAATATTTTTTATATGACAAATGTAACACAAATGAACGAAACCGACAGACAGTATTATTTTATGGAGAAAGCCTCCGGTTATGTGGCAAAGCTTGGAGAAGAACTGGGCAGAAAGCCTACCTGCTGTGTGACTACCTTCGGGTGTCAAATGAACGCCAGGGACTCGGAAAAACTGGTGGGAATTCTGGAAAAAGTCGGCTATGAGATCATTGAGGATGAGAATGCGGACTTTGTGATCTATAATACCTGTACGGTGAGAGATAACGCTAATCAGCGTGTCTACGGAAGACTGGGAGTATTAAACGGCTACAAGAGGAAAAATCCTCACATGAAGATCGCATTGTGCGGTTGTATGATGCAGGAGCCTTCCGTGATCGAGAAGATCAAAAACAGTTACCGCTTCGTGGATCTGATCTTCGGAACTCATAATATTTTCAAATTCGCAGAGCTGTTATGCTCCCTGTTTGAAAATGAGGGAATGGTCATTGATATCTGGAAGGATACGGACAAGATCGTGGAAGATCTGCCGGTGGAGAGAAAGTATTCTTTCAAGTCAGGTATCAATATTATGTTCGGCTGCAATAATTTCTGCAGCTACTGTATTGTACCTTATGTCCGTGGCAGGGAGCGCAGCCGTAATCCGAAGGATATCATCCGTGAGATCGAGGGACTGGTGGCAGATGGCGTTGTGGAGATCATGCTGCTGGGACAGAATGTAAATTCCTACGGTAAAAATCTGGAAGAGCCCATTACCTTTGCGCAGCTTTTGCAGGAAGTAGAAAAAATCGAGGGATTGGAGAGGATCCGTTTCATGACTTCCCACCCCAAGGATCTGTCGGATGAGCTGATCGAGGTGATGAAGCATTCCAAGAAGATCTGCAGACACCTCCATCTTCCTTTGCAGTCCGGTTCCACGAAGATATTAAAAGCAATGAACCGTCGTTATACTAAGGAACAGTATCTGGAACTGGCGGAGAAGATCCGTAAGGAGATTCCGGATATGGCGATCACTACGGATATTATCGTAGGATTCCCCGGAGAGACGAAGGAAGACGTAGACGAGACCATCGATGTGATCCGTCGCGTAAAATACGACAATGCCTTTACCTTTATCTATTCCAAACGAACCGGAACACCGGCTGCAACCATGGAGCAGGTGCCGGAGGAACTGGTAAAGGAGCAGTTTGACCGGGTGCTTAAGACCGTGCAGGAGACAGCAAGGGAACAGGTATCCAGGTATCAGGGACAGATCTGCGATGTGCTGGTAGAAGAGATCAATGAAAATGACAGTTCCTTAGTGACCGGAAGAATGTCAAATAATACGCTGGTACATTTTCCGGGAGATGCATCACTGGTGGGAAAGCTTGTGAATGTTTCACTGGATGGATGTCATGGATTTTACTATATGGGACATATGGTTCAGTCATGACTCTGATGATCCTAAGGTCTTTCACCTACCTATGAGCAAGCTCATGTGGGCTTAGACCTTTTGACCCTGGCATCATAGATATGACAGACGAATAAATTGTAAAAGGAAATCAAAATGGAAGAACAAGAGAAGGTAAAAAGAATAGAACTGGAACAGAACATGTCCTGGAAAATGTATCAGATTCTGACGATAACGGCGTGCACCGCAAATCTGATCGGAACAATCTGCAATTTCTGTATTCACGGTACGAAACTGCCGACCATAATCTGCGGGATATGCCTGCTGATGATCGTGATCATCGGCATTGCCGGATGGACTACGAAAAAGGTGCAAATACCGGCGGTCTTGATCATATTACTACTTGTATGGTTTGAATTTCCTTATTTGTATTATTGCTACGGGGATGCCTCTATCGTATATCTGGTCCTGGGGGTCGTTGGACTGGCGATATTTTTCCCGAGAAATGTGGTGATCGTTTCTTTTACGGTCACACTGCTGGAATATCTGGTGATCATGATGAGCAGCTTTGAACGGCCTTCCGTATGGAGAAATATGGATGAAGCGGGTAAAATCGGAACTACGCTTGGCTCCTTTGTTATTGTGGGAGTGTCTGTATTTGCCATGATATTTGAATTGCTCAGAAGATACGAGGAACAACGAAAGCAATTGCTGAGTCTGAGTGAAAATCTGAACTTTGCAGCGAACCATGATCCTCTGACCAGGCTGTATAACCGGCGCTATCTTGTAAATCAGGTGAATGAATGGATATGCAAGCCGGGCAAGAACTTCTGGATCGTATTGATGGATGTAGATGATTTCAAGGCAGTCAATGATACCTATGGGCATGGATACGGTGATGATGTACTGCGGGAGGCCGGCAGACTGATGCTGGAAGAAATGCAGGGAAAAGGAATCGCGTCCCGGTTCGGCGGCGAGGAGTTTATGCTGGTGTTTGAACAGGATGATCGGGAACAAGTGTTACATTCATTCCGGAATATCCAGGAAGGCTTAAGGAGATATTCCCAGAATACCAGACAGACGGATATTACCATCAGCGGTGGAATGGAGCGTTATGAGGCTGATAAACAGCTGGATCTATTGTTTACCTCTGTGGACCGGAAATTATATACTGCCAAAAATAACGGTAAAAACCGTATGGTAGAATAGGTTTAAAATAATAAAAAAGTCTTGCAAAGCTTAAAAAATAGAGCTATGATAAGACCCGTGTGATTTTATAAAAATTTTATAATTTCACACGGTTTTTTTATTGAGGAGATTATATTGAGGAGAATGTTATGGAAAAATTGAAACCGAAGCTTTTCTCTGTGATGAAAAGCTACACGAAAGAACAGTTTGTAAAAGATGTGATCGCAGGTATCATTGTAGCAATCATTGCCCTGCCCTTATCCATTGCACTTGCACTGGCTTCCGGAGTAACGCCTGAAAAAGGTATTTACACCGCCATTACGGCAGGCTTTGTGATCTCTTTCTTAGGTGGCAGCCGTGTACAGATCGCAGGCCCTACTGCGGCATTTGCCACTATTGTTGCAGGAATTGTAGCGAAGAACGGGATGGACGGTCTGATCATAGCGACATTGTTAGCGGGTGTGATCCTGATCCTGATGGGTTTCTTACGACTTGGCAATCTGATCAAGTTTATACCCTATACGATCACCACCGGTTTTACTTCCGGTATTGCTGTGACAATCTTTATCGGACAGATCAAGGACTTCCTGGGACTGACCATTGTCAGCGAAGAGCCACTGATCGAGACCATGGATAAACTGAAAGCAGTATTTCAGTTCATCTCCACCACAAATTTGCAGGCACTGCTTGTAGGTGTGATCAGTCTCCTGATCCTGATCCTGTGGCAGTATCTGCCGGGATTTTGCAAGAAGATTCCCCCTTCTCTGATCGCGGTACTGGTGGGAAGTGCCATGGTAGCACTGCTTAACATGAATGTTAATACAATTGGAGATCTGTATGAGATTTCCAATAAGCTTCCGTCAATTTCTCTGCCCGCTTTCAGCCTGAAAACGGTACAGAACGTCCTGCCGGATGCTTTTACCATCGCGATTCTGGCGGCCATTGAGTCATTGCTTTCCTGCGTGGTAGCGGACAGTATGGTGAACAGCAGACATCGTTCCAATATGGAACTGATCGCCCAGGGTGCCGGCAACATTACTTCTGCATTGTTCGGCGGAATCCCCGCCACCGGTGCCATCGCAAGAACTGCTGCCAATGTGAAAAACGGCGGACGAACCCCTATTGCCGGTATGGTGCATTCCGTGACTCTTTTGTTGATTCTGGTAGTACTGATGCCTTATGCGGCACTGATCCCCATGCCCACCATTGCAGCTATTCTGTTCATGGTGGCTTACAATATGTGCGACTGGCGTAAATTTGTAGGTCTGTGCAAGACCGCACCCAAGAGTGACATTATCGTTCTGGTGACCACATTTGTACTGACTGTTGTATTCGATCTGGTAGTAGCGATTGAAGTAGGTATTTTATTGGCAGCCATTCTGTTCATGAAGCGTATGAGCGATGTGACGGAAGTGGAAGGCTGGAAATACGTGGATGAGGATGATGATGCGGACAGCCTGTCCTTAAGAGTCGTACCTCACAACACCATGGTCTACGAAGTGAGTGGTCCTTTATTCTTCGGTGCAGCGGACAAGATCCTGAAGATCACATTAGATGAGAAGATGAACTGCCTGGTACTGCGTATGCGCAGCGTGAGCGCCATCGACGCCACGGCCATGCATAATCTGGAGCAGTTATATGCAGACTGTAAGAAGAAAAACATCCAGATCATTCTGTCCCATGTAGGGGAACAGCCCATGCATGTCATGGAGAAGAGCGGATTCCTAGATAAGGTGGGCAGAGAAAATGTCTGTGCCCATATTGATGATGCACTGGAACGTGCAGCAAAGCTGCAGTAAGTGTGAAAAACTATCATTTTTCATAGGGGTTCTTTAATTTACAACCTCAATATTTTGTGCTAAGATAGATGCGGATACGCAAGCTTTTGCGTGTCCGCTTTGTCGTGGATCCTTTTTACAGAACAGGAGAAGATCATGGCTGAATTGACACCAATGATGCAAAAATATATGGAGACCAAGGAGCAGTATAAGGACTGCATCCTTTTTTATCGTCTGGGAGATTTCTATGAAATGTTTTTCGACGATGCGCTGGTGGCTTCCAAAGAACTGGAGATCACACTGACGGGAAAAAGCTGTGGCCTGGAGGAACGTGCGCCCATGTGCGGTATTCCTTACCATGCCGTGGAAGGCTATCTGTCCAAACTGGTAAGCCGCGGCTATAAAGTAGCTATCTGTGAACAGGTGGAGGATCCGAAGCTTGCCAAGGGACTGGTGAAGAGGGAAGTGATCCGTGTGGTGACACCCGGTACCAACTTAAACGTACAATCACTGGAAGCCGGCAAAAATAATTATCTGCTGAGCATCGCCTATACTTCGGACGGTATCGGTATCTCCGCTGCAGATGTAACTACCGGTGATTATTATGTGACGGAAGTTGAAGATCTGAAAAAATTAAATGATGAACTGATGAAGTACGAACCTTCTGAGATCATCTGCAACGAGGCATTTTTAGTCAGTGGCTTTGATGTGAATGACTTAAAGTCCCGCTTACATATCTCCGTCAATGCGCTGGAATCCCATATGTTCGATGATGACGGGTGCAGACGGATCCTTATGAAGCATTTTAAGGTAAATACGCTGATCGGACTTGGCGTCGAAGAATTCCCTACGGGACTTTTAGCGGCGGGAGCACTGTTGCAGTATCTGTATGATACACAGAAGACGGATCTGGAGCATTTTACCCATATTTATCCCTATCTTACCAGCAAATATATGCTGCTGGACAGTTCCACCAGAAGAAATCTGGAACTGACGGAGACCCTCAGAGAGAAGCAGAAGAGAGGTTCACTTTTGTGGGTGTTAGACAAGACGAAGACTGCCATGGGCGCCAGGCTTCTGCGCAATTATATTGAACAGCCATTGATTGAGAAGGATGAGATGGAGAAACGTCTGGATGCTATCCAGGAGCTGAATCAGGACTCTATCTCCAGGGATGAGATCCGGGAATACTTAAATCCCATCTACGATCTGGAGCGACTGCTCAGTAAGGTGACTTATAAGACTGCAAATCCCAGAGATCTGATCGCATTTCGGAATTCCCTGGAGATGCTGCCGCCTATTAAGACGGTGTTGTCTGCATTTGAAAAAGATGAACTTGTGGAAATCCGGGAGCAGATTGACGGACTGGAGGACATCTATCAGCTGATCGATGAAGCGATCATTGAAGAACCGCCGATCTCCATAAGGGAAGGTGGAATGATCAAAGATGGGTTCGATGAGACCATAGACAGACTGCGAAGCGCCAAGCATGACGGAAAACAGTGGCTGGCACAGTTAGAGGAAGAAGACAGAGAACGTACCGGGATCAAGAATCTGAAGATCAAATATAACAAAGTATTCGGTTATTATTTCGAGGTGACCAATTCTTACAAGGATCTGGTGCCGGAGGACTATATCCGCAAGCAGACTCTGGCAAATGCGGAACGATATACCACACCGCGGTTGAAAGAATTGGAGGACACTATCTTAAATGCGGAGGACAAGCTCCAGACGCTGGAATATGATGTGTTCTGCAGAATAAGGGATACCATTGCTCAGGAACTGGTCCGCATCCAGAACACCGCGAAAGCGATTGCAAAGCTGGATGTGTATGCGTCCCTGTCGTTGGTTTCGGAGCGCAATCATTATGTACGTCCGAAGTTAAATGAAAAGGGTGTTATTGACATCAAGGACGGAAGACACCCTGTGGTGGAACAGATGATCACCAATGATATGTTTATTGCCAATGACACTTATCTGGATAATGGCAGTCATTGTATCAGCGTCATTACCGGTCCCAATATGGCAGGTAAGTCCACATACATGCGTCAGACGGCACTGATCGTACTGATGGCGCAGATCGGGTGCTTCGTCCCTGCCAGAACCGCTAATATCGGTATTGTAGACCGGATCTTTACCCGTGTGGGAGCTTCGGATGATCTGGCCAGCGGTCAGTCCACTTTCATGGTGGAGATGAATGAGGTGGCGAATATCTTACGGAATGCCACTTCCAAGAGCCTTCTGATCTTAGACGAGATCGGAAGAGGTACTTCCACTTTTGACGGACTGAGCATTGCCTGGGCAGTGATCGAACATATCAGCAACCGCAAGCTTTTAGGAGCCAAGACGCTGTTCGCCACCCATTACCATGAGCTGACCGAGCTGGAAGGCAAAATGAATAATGTGAACAACTATTGCATTGCTGTGAAGGAATGTGGCGACGATATCGTGTTCTTACGTAAGATTGTAAAGGGCGGTGCGGACAAGAGCTACGGCATCCAGGTAGCAAAGTTGGCAGGAGTGCCGGATATGGTCATTGACCGTGCCAAGGAGATCGTGGAACAGCTGTCGGACAATGATATTACGGAAAAGGTGCAGAGCATCGCTATCGATAATAAAAACGATGGCAAGGCAAAAAAACAGCCCAAATACGATGAGGTGGATCTGGCACAGATGTCTCTGTTCGACACTGTGACGGATGAGGATATTCTGAAGGAACTGATGGAGATTGAGGTGACGACGCTGACCCCGTTAGATGCACTGAACACCCTGTACCGGTTACAGAATAAGCTAAAGAACCGCTGGAACGGTTAGTTATAAGGGAAAGGCATAGGTAGATATATGGGAATACATGTACTGGACTCCCGGACGATCGATAGGATCGCTGCCGGTGAGGTGGTAGAACGACCTGCCAGTGTGGTGAAAGAGCTGGTGGAAAATGCCATAGATGCCGGTTCCACGGCGATTACGGTAGAGGCAAAAGAAGGTGGTATTGAGTTCATCCGTGTGACGGATAACGGCTGCGGCATTGAACGGGAACAGCTTCCCACAGCGTTTCTGCGGCATGCCACCAGCAAAATCGAAGATGCGGATGATCTGAACCATATCGCAAGCCTTGGCTTCCGTGGTGAGGCTCTGTCCAGTATCGCGGCGGTGTCCCGTGTGGAGATCATCACCAAGAGAAAGGAAAATCTCACCGGAACCCGCATGGTGTTAGAGGGGGCAAAGGAACAGTCCATCGATGAGATCGGCGCACCGGACGGTACCACATTTCTCATGAGGAATCTGTTCTTCAATACGCCGGTCCGCCGGAAATTTTTAAAACAGCCTGCCACGGAGGGCAGTTATATCACGGATCTGATGGAACATCTGGCACTGTCCAGACCGGATATCTCTTTCAAATTCGTACTGGGGAATCAGACCAGATTCCATACCTCCGGAAATGGTGATCTGCGGGAAGTCATCTACCGGATCTACGGCAGAGAGATCGCTGCACAGCTGGTACCGATCCAGATGGAAGAAAACGGCATTAAGGTAGAGGGATATTTGGGAAAACCGGTGCTGGTACGTTCCAACCGCAATTTTGAGATCTATTTTATCAACGGTCGCTTTATCCGCAGCGGTGTGATCGCTAAAGCTATTGAAGAAGGTTATAAGCAGTATCTGATGCAGCATAAATTCCCGTTGTGCGTGCTGCATATTACGATGGATACGGAGACCGTGGATGTGAACGTACATCCCTCCAAAATGGATGTACGGTTCTCCGATGGCATGGCATTTGCCAGAATGCTGAGCGAGAATATAGCAACAACCCTGCGGAACCGGGAAATGATCCCGGATGCTTCCTTAGAGGATGAAAAATCCATTCAGAAAAAGGAGCAGGAAGACAGAAAAGCTTCCTGGAAGGAGCATACGCCGGAGGTGTTCGAGAAAAAAAGAGAAGAAAGCTACCGCGTCATGGAGGCTGCCAAATACGAGGCAGTACCGAAAGACCGGAGGGAATTTATACAGAAGCCGATCTGGCAGGAGGCACATGCAGGCATACAGACCAGTATCCGTAAACCGGAGTCTATAAGTGCGCGGACAGAGGAACCAAACCCGGTAACCGCAGCAACGCCTGAAACGAAAGAGGATGATTTCTTCGTGGAGGCAGCACCGCTGGAGCCAAGGGCTGAGACTTCATCAGAGCCTGTTATCTGCCCGGAGACCGCTGAGGTGATCGAGCCGAAGGAAGATAGTCCTGCGCAGACACAGCCGGAAGATAAGGAACCTGAGGTGAAGGCTGTTCAGCAGATGAATCTGTTTGAAGAGAAACTGTTATCTGTGCAGAATCGCAGCCGCTACCGTATCATCGGACAGGTCTTCGATACCTACTGGTTGATCCAGTTCAAGGATAAGCTGTTCATCATTGACCAGCATGCAGCCCATGAGAAGGTGAAATACGAACGCCTGATGAAGCAGTTCCATGAAAAAAGTGTGATATCCCAGCGCCTGATGCCGCCCATCATTGTAAGTCTCACGGGACAGGAGGAAAGCATTCTTCACACCTATGAGGATGCCTTTTCACAGCTTGGATTTGAGATCGAAGCCTTCGGCGGCAACGAATATGCCCTGCGCAGTGTTCCGGTGGACCTCTACGGGTGCAGCGAGAGAGAACTGTTTTTAGCGGTGCTTGATGAACTGTCCCAGGAGACCGGCAACCGCGGAAGCTTCCAGGTCATCGAGGAGAAGATTGCATCCATGTCCTGCAAGGCAGCTGTTAAAGGTAACAACCGATTAAGCCTTCAGGAGGCGGATCAGCTGATCGATGAACTTCTGACACTGGATAACCCCTACAACTGTCCCCACGGCAGACCTACCATCATTGCCATGACGGAGACTGACCTGGAGAAGAAATTTAAGAGGATTGTATAATGCGTTTACTGATCAAACAACGAGTATTTTCCTGGACAGATTCTTATGACGTCTATGACGAAAATGAAAATGCAAAATATTTTGTAAAGGCGGAGTTTTTTTCCTTAGGACATCAGCTGCATGTATATGACAGAAACAATCGTGAACTGGGTGTTATCAGACAGCGGCTGTTGACCCTGCTCCCGGCATTTGAAATCGAAATTAACGGACAGATAAGGGGCGAGATCCGCAAGCAGTTCTCCTTTTTCAAGCCAAGGTACGAGATCGATTACAACGGCTGGCGCGTGGAGGGAGATTTTCTGGGATGGGATTACGATGTGTACAGCGGATGCAGCAGTATCATTCATATCTCTAAGGAACTGTTCCGTTGGGGAGATACCTACACGATTAACTTTGCTGATCCGAAGGATGAACTGGAAGGGCTGATGTTAGTCATCGCCATTGATGCGGCAAACTGCACCCAGAATAATAATGGATAATGTGTAAGGAAGAAGAATTATGTCGGTAACACAATCTATAAAAAGACCGCTGGTCGTACTGACCGGTCCCACCGCAGCAGGCAAGACGAAATTGTCCATTGCGTTGGCAAAAACCATAGACGGAGAGATTCTTTCGGCAGATTCCATGCAGGTATATAAACATATGGATATCGGTTCCGCCAAGATCCGCCCGGAGGAAATGCAGGGAGTGCCCCATCATCTGATCGATATATTGGAGCCGTGGGAAGAATTTAATGTGGTGGTATTCCAAAAACGGTGTCTGGAATGCATGGAACAGATCTATGACAGGGGACATATTCCCATTCTGGTGGGAGGCACCGGGTTCTATATTCAGGCGGTACTTCGGGGGATTGATTTTACAGAGAACGAAGAGAATACTGAATATCGGGAAAAAATGGAACAGCTTGCGAAAGAAAAGGGACCGGAAGTACTACATGACATGCTCAGAAAAATTGATCCGGTTTCAGCAGATAACATTCATGCAAACAATATCAAGCGAACCATCCGTGCACTGGAATATTATGAATTTACCGGGGAACCGATCTCTACTCATAATGAACGAGAAAAAGAACGGACGAGTCCATATAATTTCAGCTATTTTGTCCTGACGGATGACAGAGAAAAGCTGTATGCGCGGATCGAAAACCGCATTGATGAAATGCTGTCGGAAGGACTGGTGGAAGAAGTCAGAAGCCTGAAAACAAAAGGCTGTCACAGAGGAATGGTATCCATGCAGGGACTGGGGTACAAAGAGATCCTGGAGTACCTGGACGGAGAATGCAGCCTGGAGGAAGCGGTGTATACTCTGAAGCGGGACACCAGGCATTTTGCCAAGAGACAGCTGACCTGGTTCCGCAGGGAGAACGAAGTTACCTGGCTGGATAAACAGCAATTTGACTATGACGAAGAGAAAATTTTAGAATATATGATAAAGGAATTAGGAGAAAAAGGGATCTATGAAAAACAGCAATAACAGTAATGAAGAAATGTATCTTTCCATGGGGATCAGTAAGACGGTATATGACTATGGATGTGCCATTGAGAAAAGTCTGCGGGAGCGTTTTGACGAGGTGGACCGGAATGCGGAGTATAATCAGCTAAAGGTGGTAAAAGCCATGCAACAGCATCAGGTAAGTGAAGCCTGCCTGCTGGGTACTACCGGCTACGGATATAATGACCTGGGAAGAGATACTCTGGAAGCAGTATATGCAGCAACCTTCCATACGGAGGATGCCCTGGTGCGTCCCCAGATCACCTGCGGTACCCACGCACTGGCACTGGCTCTGATGAGCAACTTAAGACCCGGAGACGAGCTGTTGTCCCCCGTAGGCAAGCCGTATGATACTTTGGAGGAAGTCATTGGCATCCGCCCTTCGAAGGGGTCTCTGGCAGAATACGGTGTAACTTATCGCCAGGTAGACCTGCTGCCGGACGGAAGCTTTGATTATGATAAGATCCGTGAAAACATTAATGACAAGACCCATCTGGTAACGATCCAGAGATCCAAGGGATATCAGACCAGACCGACCCTGTCGGTACAGCAGATCGGTGACCTGATCGCTTTTATCAAAGGTATCAAGCCGGATGTGATCTGCATGGTGGATAACTGCTACGGAGAATTCGTGGAGACGATAGAACCCTCCGATGTGGGTGCGGATATGATCGTGGGATCCCTCATCAAAAATCCCGGCGGCGGACTGGCTCCCATCGGCGGTTATATCGCCGGTAAAAAGGAATGCGTGGAAAATGCGGCATACCGGCTGACTTCCCCGGGACTCGGTAAGGAAGTAGGAGCATCTCTTGGCATTCTGAAGGATTTTTATCAGGGATTTTTCCTGGCGCCTACCGTGACGGCTGGTGCATTAAAGGGAGCGATCTTTGCAGCAAATATCTATGAAAAATTAGGCTTTGCGGTAGTACCGAACGGTACAGAGAGCAGACATGATATTATCCAGGCTGTAACGTTTGGACAGCCGGAAGGCGTCATCGGCTTCTGTCAGGGAATCCAGGCAGCGGCTCCGGTAGACAGCCATGTGACGCCGGAACCCTGGGATATGCCGGGATATGATGCACAGGTCATCATGGCGGCAGGGGCATTTGTATCCGGATCCTCCATTGAACTGTCAGCAGACGGTCCCATTAAGCCTCCCTATGCCGTATATTTTCAGGGTGGACTGACCTGGCAGCATGCCAAGTTCGGCATTCTGAAATCCCTGCAGGCGTTGCTTAAGAAGGGAATCGTGACAGAAGAACAGATAAGGCTGGCAATATAGAACCTGCCAGGGAATACGAATCCTGTAGAAAAAGCGCAAAATAAAATCCACTAAATTTGTGTACAGAAGAAGCTTTTTGTGATAGTATAAAAAGACGTATGGAAGATGGGACTTATGGGGAGACCCGGACGGATACAGAGAGTACACAAGAAAAGAAAGAAGAGGAAATGCCTTGAAGAGAATTAATTGGGTATTGATTGTCCTGGTACTGATCGGATTTGTGATCGGTAGATTTATAGGAACTTATTTTGACGGTACTTTTCTGAATTACGGACAGAATTTTGGACTCAGCAGCCCGGTTGAACTGAATCTCGGTTTTATCATTCTTACCTTCGGACTGGAGTTTAACATTACCATTGCCAGCGTGATCGGTGTGATCATTGCTTTTGTGGTATACCGTTTTATCCGTTAGAGAACATACGTCGGAGAAGGCAGAAGGAGACTTATGCCTGCAAAATTAACACAACATGTAACGGATTTACAGCTGCCTTATGAGAGATTCTTAAACTTCGGACCGGAGAACCTTACGGAAGCGGAGCTTCTGGCAGTTATCCTGCGAACCGGAACCAAAGACTCTTCCGCATTGGAACTGGCGGAGAAGGTTCTGGCACTGGCAAAATATCCCAGGGAGGGACTTTTGGGCCTACACGACGTAAGCGTGGAGGAACTGACACAGATTCGTGGGATCGGCGTAGTGAAAGCAGTGAAATTAAAATGCATCGCCGAATTATCCAATCGTATGAGCCGGGCGAGAGCAAGCACCGGGATCTGTTTTACCAGAGCGGATATGGTGGCGGAATATTTCATGGAGAAGCTGCGCCATAAGGATACAGAGTGTGTATATCTGCTCTGCCTGGATGCAAAAGGACAGCTGATCCGGGAGAAAAAACTGTCGGACGGCTGTGTGAACATGGCACTGATATCTCCCAGAGAGATATTTTTAGAAGCATTGAAAGACAAAGCGGTGAATATTATCCTTGTGCATAATCATCCAAGCGGTGATCCAACGCCCAGCAGAGCGGACAGAGAACTTACCGACAACGTGGCCGGAGCGGGAGAACAGATGGATATTCCCCTGTTAGACCACATTATTATCGGGGATAACAGGTATACTAGCTTTAAAGAACAAAAATTATTGAGATGATAGAAGAAAGGAAAACGACAGTGGCAAACAACGCATTCGGTATCGACCTCGGTACCAACAACATAAAGATCTATAATCGCAATGATGACAACATTATGATCGAGAAGAATATGATTGCCATCGAGAATAAGAATACTTTATTTGCTTACGGCAACTCCGCATTTGAAATGTATGAGAAGGCTCCCGGCAATATTCATATTTCTTATCCACTTTCCAACGGAGTGATCGCAGACATTAAGAATATGGAGACGCTGGTGAAGTATTTTATCGGAGATCTGCAAAAAGGCAATACCAAGCCTTCCGATTTCTTCATTGCGGTGCCGACGGATGTTACCGAGGTGGAGAAGAGAGCTTTCTACGATCTGATCAAGGGTGCCAATGTGAAGGCGAAGAAGATCATGGTAGTGGAAAAGGCAGTTGCGGACGGTCTGGGACTGGATATCGATGTGAAAAATTCCCAGGGTGTGCTGGTGGTAAATGTCGGTTATGAGACCACGGAGATCTCCATCCTGTCTTTGGGCGGTATCGTATTAAGCCGTCTGATCAAGGTGGGAGGTATGAAATTCGACGATGCCATCCGTGCGGCGGTCAGAAGAGAATTCTCACTGATCATCGGTGGCAAGACCGCGGAGAATGTGAAGATTGCTCTGAAAGAACTGGAAGAAGAGGGTAAGGGTGCCATTGTATACGGCAGAGATATTGTAACCGGTCTTCCGGTAGAACGTGAGATTCCCACGAAAATGGTGGACGAGTCCTTGGAAGAGCATTTCAACACGATCATTGATAACGTAAAAGTAATCTTAGAGAGGACTCCTCCCGAACTGGCAGCGGATATTTATCGTCACGGCATTTATCTGACCGGCGGCGCATCCCAGGTGAGCCATTTAGCGGAGAGACTGGCAACTGGTACCGGATTGCACGTTAATGTGGCAGAGAATCCTCTGACCAGCGTGGCAACGGGACTTGCCAAGATCATCAAGGATGATAACTATAAAACTGTAGCTTACGCAATTGAAGGGATGAGTAAATGAGCCCAGTCGTAAAAAGAAAAGGGGAGAGGTTTACTTTACCGAGTAAATATCTCCTTTTTATTTTAACTATCCTGTGTACTGTTATGATGTTGGTGACCTTCGGGACCAATGTGTTTAACCGCCCGTTTAACCGTGTGGTGGGATATGTGATCGTTCCCTTTGAACAGGGTATCGCCAAGGCGGGAGAATGGTTATCGAACCGTTCGGATGAACTGGTGCAGATCCGCACGCTTTTAGCGGAGAACAGCGCCCTGAAGGAACAGGTGGCATCCCTCACGGAGGAGAACACCCTGCTGCAGCAGGATAAATATGAACTGAATGAATTAAGAGGCTTATTGGAGCTGGATGAGGAATACGGAGATTACAATAAGATCGGAGCCAGGATCATCAGCAGAGATTCCGGGAACTGGTATTCCTCCTTTGTCATCGACAAGGGTTCCAATGACGGACTTGCAGATGATATGAATGTGATCGCCGGAGGCGGACTGGTAGGACGGATTACCTCTGTGGGACCGAACTGGTCCAGGGTGACATCGATCATTTCCGATAATTCCAATGTCAGCGGTATGACACTGGCAACAGGGGATAATCTTATTGTATCCGGAGATTTACAGCTGATGGCGCAGGGAGTGATCTCTTTCAGCAAGCTGGTGGACAGTCAGGATGCGGTCGCAGAGGGAGATAAGGTCGTAACCTCCGATATCAGTGACAAATATCTGCCCAATATCCTGATCGGTTATATCAGCACCATCAACAAAGATACAAATAATCTGACCAAATCCGGATATCTGACTCCGGTGGTGGATTTTGAACATCTGAGCGAAGTGCTTGTCATTACAGACAAAAAGCAGCAGGTTCCGGGAGGAGGCACAGATGGAGAATAACAGCAGTATTCTACGCAAGATCGTGGTCGTGTTACTGATCCTTGTATTCTTTATCCTGCAGTGCAGTGTGTTTAACAGTCTGGCGTTAGGTGGCATCATTCCCAATCTGATGATCATTCTGACTTCTTCTTTCGGATTCATGAGAGGGGAGAAGGCGGGACTTCTGATCGGGTTTGCCTGTGGGCTTTTATGTGATATTTTTTTTGGCAGTTTTCTTGGATTTTATGCCATGGTCATGATGTACATAGGCTTTGTGAACGGAAAATTCTGCCGGATCTTTTATCCGGAAGACATCAAACTGCCACTGGCACTGATCGTCGTAAGTGATATTTCTTATGGATTAATTTGCTATATTCTGATGTTCCTGTTGAGAGGGCGTTTTTATTTCCCGTATTATTTTACCAAAGTGATCCTTCCGGAGGCACTTTACACTATCGTTGTTACGATTATTTTGTATCCTCTGATTTTGAAGATCAATCAGAAGCTGGAGGAGAAGGAAAAAAGGAGCGCACAGAAATTTGTTTCGTGAAATCAAAGATCACATTATAAATATTGTGACCAGCAGACTGACAGTGTTGGCGATTTTATTTGTTTTTTTCGCCGGAGTGCTTGTTTATCGCTGTTTTAATCTGCAGATCGTAAACGGTAAAGAATATCTGAATGATTTTATTCTCCAAATTGAGAAGACCAGAGATATTTCCAGTACCAGAGGCCGTATTTTAGACCGCAACGGCAATGTCCTTGCGGAAAATGAGCTGGCGTACTCCGTGAAGATCGAGGATGTATTTGAATCCAGCCGGAATAAGAATGCCAAGGTGAACGATGTAGTATATCGTCTGATCAAACTGATCGAGAAAAACGGGGACAGTGTGATCACAGATTTTAAGATTGTGATCGATGAGGACGGTGATTTCACTTATTCGGTGGATGGTACGGCGCTGCTCCGTTTCCAAGCGGACGTACTTGGATACAAGACCGTCGACAAGCTGTCAGAGGAAGAAAAGGCCATGACTGCCCAGGAGCTGATGGAATACTTAAGCCGTGCCAAGGGCTTTGCCATCGGTCAGTACGAGGATCCTGAGGACAATAAGACTGTCTTTGTACCCGGAAAGGGTTATACGAAGGAAGAGTGGCTGCAGATGGTGACCATCCGGTATGCCATGAATCTGACCTCTTTCCGTAAATACGTGGGAACCACTGTGGCGACCAATGTCAGTGAGGAGACGGTAGCCGTCATCATGGAGAATTCCGACCAGTTAGACGGTGTCTCCATTGTGGAAGACACGGTGAGACATTATATAGACAGTAAATATTTTGCACATGTGCTGGGATATACCGGCAAGATTTCTTCCGATGAACTGACGGAATTAAACGCGCAGGTCGTAGCGGAAGGCGGAAGTGAAGACTCGTATACTATCAATGATGTGGTAGGTAAGAGCGGTATGGAAGCCTATATGGAGACAACGCTGCAGGGTACCAAGGGCAGTGAGAAAGTGGTGGTAGATGTTACCGGTAAGGTGATCACCATTTTGGAACGTAAGGAGGCACAGCCGGGAGCAGATGTCTACCTGAGCATAGACAAGGATCTTACAGAAGCGGTTTATAATATTGTGGAGCAGAAGCTTGCCGGTCTGGTAGCCAGCAAGATCATCAATGCCAAAGAGTTTAATCTGCCGGAAAATGCGAAAAGCTCTTCCATCAAGATACCCATCTACGATGTGTATTTTGCCATGATCAATAACAATATTCTGAACAGAAAGCACTTTGAAGCAGAGGACGCAAAAGAGACGGAGCAGGCTGTATACGCAGCTTATCTGGAATATAAACAGGGTGTTTACGATAAACTGACATACGAACTTACGGACGGGGCAACACCGTACAATAAACTATCCAAGGAGTATCAGGTCTACCAGAGCAATATTGTGAGCCTACTTAGGGAGAATGGCGTGATCATGAAAGAACTGGTGGATGATAACGATGCCACACAGAATGCCTGGGCAAAGGAAGAGGTCATCTCTTTGAAGGAATACCTTCAGTATTGCATTGCTATGAACTGGATCGATGTCAGCAAGCTGGAACTGAATGATAAATATTCCGATTCCGCAGAGGTGTATGACAAACTGTTGGATTACATCATTGATGAGGTGGACCATACATCGGAATTTCAAAAACGTTTTTATAAATATATGTTGTTAAATGATAAGATCACCGGCAGACAGATCTGCATGCTCTTATGCGAACAACAGGTGGTGGATATTCCTGCGGAAGATGAGGAAGCTCTGTATTCCGGAAAAATGTCGGCATATCAGTTCATGATGAACCGGATCAATAATCTGGAGATCACACCGGCACAGCTGGCGCTGGATCCCTGCAATGCCTCTGTGGTAATTACGGATGTCAATACGGGTGACGTGCTTGCCATGGTATCTTACCCCGGCTATGACAACAATAAAATGGCCAATACCGTGGATGCGGAATACTATGCGCAGCTGAATGCGGACAAGTCCAGCCCTCAGCTGAATTTTGCCACACAATACAAGGCAGCGCCCGGATCTACATTCAAGATAGTGTCTGCTACGGCAGGGCTGATGGAGAATGTGATCAATCTGCAGACCAAAGTGAACTGTGTCGGAACCTTTACTGAGATCACACCATCTCCCAGATGCTGGAGGATCTCCGGACATGGTTATGAGAATGTAACATCAGCCATCAAAGATTCCTGTAACTATTTCTTCTACAATGTCGGCTATCAACTGGCTACAAGAAGTGGAACTTATAATGAGGAAGAAGGTCTGGATACTTTAAGTAAATATGCGGATCTGTATGGATTGACGGATAAGTCCGGCGTGGAGATTGGCGAATATGCTCCGGATGTGTCTACCAAGGACCCGGTACGTTCCGCTATCGGACAGGGCAGCAACAGCTATACGACGGTAGGACTCGCCAGATATGTTACTACCATTGCCAACAGCGGTACCTGCTATAATCTGACCCTTTTAGATAAGACCACAGATTCCCAGGGGAATCTGCTGAAGGAATATCATGCAGAGGTGCGGAATCAGATCGATCTGCCGCAGGAATACTGGAATGCTTTCCATCTGGGAATGCGTCAGGTGGTGGAGAATAAAAAATATTTCAGCGATCTGGCGGTAAATGTGGCAGGTAAGACCGGTACGGCAGAGCAGACCGCGTCCAGACCAAACCACGCGCTGTTTATCTGTTATGCACCGTATGAGAATCCGGAGATCGCTATTGCGACCAGAATTCCCTTCGGATATTCTTCCGACTATGCGGCACAGTTCACCAGAGACATTATTAAGTATTATTACGGACTGGCAGAAGAGGATGATCTGATCACCGGTACGGCAGATGCACTGGATAATGCGGTATCGAACGAGATGTAATCCTATTCGCAAAAGGAAAGCTTCAAAGAAGCGATTATGCGAATGTGGGACTCCGGATAGATAAATTAAAAAGACAGGTATAGAACATGAAAGATGCAGTATTGATTAAAAGTTTTCCAAATGGTATTACGCTTTTGATGAGAGAGAATGCTTCCATGGAGGAAATTTTACAGGAACTTACGGTAAAATTTACAGAAGCAAGGAATTTTTTCGGAAGCTCCACCATGGCACTGTCTATGGAGGGGCGGAAGGTTACAGAAGCAGAAGAAATTCTGATTTTGGATACCATCCGCGTGAACAGCAATGTCAGGATCGCCTGTATTGTCGGACATGATGACGATACCAATAAAAATTTCATCAAGGCACTTCAACATATGGATAAAAAGCTGTCCGGTACGGAAGGAGGACAATTCTATAAAGGAACTCTGAAGAACCGGGAAGTGATCGAGACGGAGAACAGCATTGTGGTGCTGGGGGATGTCTATCCGGGAAGTGCAGTGTTTTCTGCAGGCAACATTATCATTCTGGGAGGCCTGTATGGCGAAGCTTATGCCGGAGGAGACGGCAGAGAAGATGCCTATATCGTAGCGCTTGAAATGGAGCCGGAAAGATTAAAAATCGGCGATTTCAAATATAAAACCAATGCGAAACAGTTGAAATGGGGAATACACCCCAAAGTACAACCGAAAATTGCACACCTGAAGGGTGGGAAGATCGTATTTGATCCCCTTACAAAAGAATTACTGGGTGCCTTTTAACAGGATCCAGGGGACGACAAAATAAAACAGGAGGAATCCAATATGGAACAAAATGTTTCCACGGAGAAGAAAAGCTCCGAAGTCATTGTCGTCACTTCAGGAAAAGGCGGTGTAGGTAAGACCACTACATCTGCAAATGTCGGAACAGGTCTTGCAAAGGCGGGCTGTAAAGTCTGCCTCATCGATACGGATATCGGACTGCGCAATCTCGATGTTGTCATGGGACTGGAGAACCGTATCGTATATAATCTGGTGGATGTGGTAGAAGGTAACTGCCGCATCAAGCAGGCATTGATTCGTGATAAGAGACATCCCGGACTCTATCTGATGCCTTCGGCACAGACCAGAGACAAAAGCGCGGTCACCCCGGGGCAGATGGTGAAGGTCATAGACCACCTGCGGGAACAGTTTGATTATATTATTTTAGACTGCCCTGCGGGAATCGAACAGGGATTCCAGAATGCCATCGCCGGAGCGGACCGGGCGTTAGTCGTAACCACGCCGGAGGTATCTGCTATCCGGGATGCAGATCGTATCATAGGACTGTTGGAAGCCAACGGATTCAAACAGATGGATCTGGTGATCAACAGACTGCGTATGGATATGGTGCGCCGGGGAGATATGATGTCTGCGGATGATGTGGTGGATATTCTTGCGATACCTCTCATCGGAATCATTCCGGATGATGAAAACGTGGTGATCGCCACGAATCAGGGAGAACCGCTTGTAGGGAATGATACACCGGCGGGAAAAGCATATTACAATGTGGTGGAACGTCTGCGAGGAAGAGAAATTCCTTTCCTGGACTTCGAAAAAGGTATGTCTTTCTGGACAAAAGTAACCGGTATTTTTCGAAAAGTATAGGAAGGGGACGGATGAATATGAAACATTTTTTTCGCAGGAAAAGTTCCTGCCAGGTGGCAAAGGACCGGTTGAAAATTCTGTTGATATCCGACAGGGTAAACTGTTCGCCGGAGATGATGGAACTGATCAAGGCAGATATTACCAAAGTGATCTCCAAGTATATGCGCATTGACACAGACCATATGGAGATTGAGATACAGGCGAAGGGCAATAATAAAGGCGGACGGAATAAAACTCCCAGCCTGATTGCCAATATACCGATCCTGGATCTGCAGAAAAATGCAAAAATGCCATGAATACATAAGAAACAGAAAGGCTGATAAATGTTTAAGAATTATAGATTACGGGATTATGATTTTAAATTGATCATATTGGTGCTTGCACTGTCGGTCGTCGGAATACTGACGATCGGCAGCGCCGAACCGGCACAGCAGAACAAGCAGATTGCCGGTGTGGCAGTCGGATTGGTTATCATGATCGTCCTTTCTTTTTTTAATTATTCCATTCTGCTGAAGCTATACTGGCTGATGTATATTGGCAATCTTGTCCTGTTAGGACTGGTCATTTTGATGGGCGAAGAAGGCAACGGAGCACAGAGATGGCTGAAGATCGGCGGACTGCAATTTCAACCTTCGGAACTTGCAAAAATTTTATTGATTTTATTCTTTGCACAGTTTATTATGAAATATAAGGAGAAGCTGAACACCTTCCGTGTGATCGCTCTGATCGCGGTACTTATGGGAGTTCCCTGGATCATGGTAAAGGAACAGCCGGCACTGTCTACAAGTATTGTACTGATCTTTATTTTCTGCGTGATTCTGTACACCGGCGGCATCAGTTATAAACTGATCTTCGGAGCTTTGGCGGTAGCCGTTCCGGTTATCATTATCCTGGTATCACTGGCGATGCGGCCGGACAGTACCATATTGGAGACCTATCAGAGAAATCGTATTCTTGCCTTTGTGAATCCGGAGGAATATTCCACGGATCTGGCATACCAGCAGCTGAATTCCGTAACGGCCATCGGCTCGGGGGAACTGAACGGCAAGGGCTATAAAAATAACGAGATCACATCGGTGAAAAACGGCAATTTCCTGTCAGAAGCGGAAACCGATTTCATATTTGCGGTAATCGGGGAAGAGTTCGGATTTAAGGGAAGTATAGCGGTTATTATTCTACTGCTTTTCACGGCGATGGAATGCATATCCATTGCATCAAAAGCAAAGGATATTGCAGGAACCATTATCGCCGCGTCTATGGGAGGCCTGATCGCCTTCCAGAGCTTTGTAAATATCGGAGTTGCAACATTTATTCTTCCGAACACAGGACTTCCGCTGCCTTTTGTCAGTTATGGACTGACATCCTTACTCAGTCTGTATATTGGTATGGGAGTTGTAATGAATGTACGGCTTCAAGCGAAAAAAGGTTAAAGAAAGTCTAAAGATAGAAGAGAAGAAGGGGTATAGAGTATGAACATTGCACTGATCGCACATGATGCCAAAAAGAAATTAATGCAGAACTTCTGCATTGCTTATCGGGGAATCCTGAGCAAAAATGAATTGTACGCTACCGGAACTACCGGAAGGCTGATCGAAGAGGTTACCAATCTTAACGTTCACAAATATCTGGCGGGTCATCTGGGCGGTGAGCAGCAGATTGGTGCACAGATCGAACACAATGAGATCGATCTGGTAATCTTTCTGCGGGATCCGCTGGCGCCGAAGGCACATGAACCGGATGTGAGTAATGTAATGCGTCTCTGTGATATGCATAATATCCCACTGGCAACGAATCTTGCCAGCGCAGAACTGTTGATCAAGTCCTTAGACAGAGGAGATTTAGAGTGGCGTGAGATGTACAAATAAATTTCGTATGATTACTTCCTGCATTTCGACAGTACTTTGTATGATAATGCTGACGGGATGTGGTAATGTAGCCTATGTGTTTCCCTATGACGTGGATTCTAACGTCAGCAGTTTTAATGTTCTCGCCGGAACGGGAGAAGACAAAGCAGCAACATTCGCCCAGGATCTGTGCGTGGTTACCGGGGACAATACCGGAGACGGCAGCGTGGATATGACCCAGGCGTCGGCGGCGGTATTGTTCGATGTGAATAACAAAGAAGTACTGTATTCCAAAAATGCCTATGAGCGGCTTTATCCCGCCAGCCTGACGAAGGTAATGACGGCATTGGTAGCACTTAAAAACGCATCTTTGGATACGATACTTACTGCCACGAATTCCGTTAAGATCACGGAGTCCGGTGCTCAGCTCTGCGGACTGAAAAGCGGCGATACCATGACGTTAGATCAGGCACTGCATATTCTGCTGATGTATTCCGCAAATGATGCAGCCATACTGATTGCGGAGAATGTTGGAGGCAGCGTGGATCATTTCGTGGAGATGATGAACGAAGAAGCAGCAAGACTTGGTGCAACCAATACCAGTTTCGCCAATCCCCACGGTCTGTCGGATGATAACCACTATACCACAGCATATGATCTGTATCTGATCTTCAATGAAGCAATCAAATATGATTCCTTCAATGAAATTATTCATATGACATCCTATCAGACCACGTATTATGATAAGGACGGTAAGGCAAAAGAGCTTACCGTGAATAATACGAACCGTTTCCTGAAGGGAGACTTTCAGGCACCGGAGAATATTACGGTGATCGGAGGCAAGACCGGTACCACCAATGCGGCAGGACACTGCCTGATATTGTTGTCCCGGGATGTGAGCGGAGCACCGTATATTTCCGTGATACTGAATTCTTCGGCAAGCGATGTGCTGTATCCGGAAATGGTACAACTCCTGGAGCAAATCAACAAATAGATGTTGTTTTTTAAGGGTATATAAACTATAATAAAGTAAATAGGTTGCGTGAAGTTCCTATAAATTTTACGACAGGAGGGTTACACCAATGGTTCAGTTGATTGTAGGCAAAAAGGGTAAGGGCAAGACAAAACAGCTGTTGGACAAAGTGAACAGCGAGGTAAAGGATATTTCGGGCAGTATCGTATATCTGGACAAAAGTACGAAACATATGTATGAACTGAACAACAAGGTGCGTCTGATCGACGTTTCCCGCTATATGATCGAGAATGAAAGCGAATTTTTGGGGTTCGTATGCGGTATCATTTCTCAGGATCATGATCTGGAACAGATGTATTTTGACAGCTTTTTGAAGATCGCAGCACTGGAAGGCAAAGATATTTCCGCAGTGATTGAGAAGCTGGACAAAATGAGCGATTTCTTCCAGGTAGATTTTATCCTCAGCGTATCAATGGATGAATCCGAATTACCGGAGGCTGTTAAGGATAAGATCATCGTATCTTTGTAAGAAAACGTATTATAATTTTCACGTATGAGAAGCCTCGGATGTCAACCGGGGCTTCTCAAATGTAAGAGGATAAAAAGAGGAAAGGAGGTTTTTCTTATGGCACAGCAGCGAAAATCTAAAAATAATAAAGTAAAACAGTACAGAAAACCTTTGAACCTCAATATCGGTATGCTGATCTTCGGTGCTATTTTTATTTATGTGATCATCTGTGTGATCATGTATTACCAGACGGATCATATTGTCCGTTATGAAGTAACGGAAGGATCCCTGGCTACGAACAATATTTACCGTGGGATCGCTATCCGCAGTGAGAGTGTCGTGAACACCGATACGGCGGGATATGTAAATTTTTATGCAAGAGAGGGCGAACGTGTCGCCAAAGGAGATACGGTATATATCGTAGACGAGACCGGAAGATTAAGTCAGGAACTGGAAGATGCCAGTCTGGGAGAGAATACTCTGAGCAATCAGGAACTTTCGGAATTTCGAAATGAGATCGTGAATTTTATGCATGGGTATGATGACAGGAACTACGAGAATACCTATGATTTCAAATATTCGTTAAAAAATACAGTATTGAAGCTGGCGAATGTCAATATGCTGCAGAGCATTGAAAACGAAAACGGTGGTTCAGCCGCCAATATCGTGAACTTCTGCTATGCCCCGGAGACGGGAATCGTGGCATACTGGACCGACGGATACGAAGATCTGACCGTGGATGCGGTGACAGAAGCAGTATTCGACAATAAAGATTATGAGAAAAAGCAGATGCTGGGTAACGAACTGATGGCGGTAGGAGACCCGGTATATAAGCTGTCCACGGATGAAAACTGGTCTGTTGTGATCCCCATAGATGCACAGCGTGGTGCCCAGATTCAGCAGGAAGATTATGTAAAGGTCCGTTTTCTGAAGAACCAGTATGAATCCTGGGGGCAGGCGAAGCTGTTCACCGGAAGTGATGGGAACACTTTTCTATCTCTTACCTTTACCAATTCTATGGTAACGTTTGTATCCGATCGGTTTCTGGATATTGAACTGATCTTAAACGATGAGACGGGACTAAAGATCCCGAATTCCTCTATCGTGGAGAAGGAATTTTTCCTGATTGACGAAGACTTCGTTACGACCGATGAAAATGCGGGAACCCAGGGCGTCATCAGACAGTGCTATCTGGAAAACGGTAATATATCCAGTGAATTCGTGGAGACGGATGCATACAGCTATGACGAGACGGAAGGTGTGTATTATATGGATACTTCCGTACTTAAGACGGGAGATGTCCTGTATAAGACGAACAGCCAGGATACCTATACGGTAAGCAAACGTGCCACTCTGATCGGTGTATATAATGTAAATAAAGGATATGCGGATTTCAAGCAGATAAACATCCTGTATCAGAATGATGAATACTCTATTGTAAAGGCGAATACGACCTATGGACTGAACGTATATGATTATATTGTGCTGGACGGAACAGCAGTATCGGATGACCAGATCATTACCAACATCCGGAAGACAGACAGCAGCAAAACAGCTGAATCCACGGACAATATGGTAGCGACAGAGCCAACGGATACATCGGAGGAAACTGTTCCGGAAGGTACAGAGGAGACACAGACGGAATCGACGGCAGAGACTTCCGGGGAAACGACGGAGAACAGCCCGGAACCGGAAAACAGTGTTGAACCGGAGAATACCCCGGAAGCTTAAAGGTGACAGAAAGGACGGTGGACAGAAATGGGAGCAGAACAGACCGTACAAAGTATAGAACTGACACAAAATTATAATACGGTAAAAGAAAATATCAGAAAAGCCTGTGAGAAGACTGGCAGATCGGAGCGGGAAGTGACCCTGCTTGCGGTAAGCAAGACAAAGCCGGTGGACATGCTTATGGATGTCTACCATGCGGGTGCCAGGGACTTCGGAGAGAATAAAGTACAGGAACTGGTGGATAAGATACCACAGCTGCCTTCGGATATCAGATGGCACCTGATCGGACACTTACAGCGCAATAAAGTAAAATATATTGTGGATAAGGTCTACCTGATCCACAGTGTGGACAGTCTCAGACTGGCAGAGGAGATCAGCAGGGAGGCTGTGAAGAAGCAGGTGGAAGTCAATATTCTGATCGAAGTTAATGTGGCACAGGAAGAGAGCAAGTTTGGTACCACAACAGAAGAGACAGAAAAACTGGTTCGCGATATTTCGTTGTTACCCGGTGTACATATTAAGGGACTTATGACCATCGCACCTTTTGTGGAAGACCCGGAGGAAAACAGGACATATTTTCGGAAACTTAGGCAATTAGCTGTTGACATCGGAAATAAAAACATCGATAATGTGTCTATGAGCATACTTTCCATGGGGATGACGGGAGATTATACAGTGGCAGTACAGGAAGGTGCTGCGATCGTCAGAGTAGGAACCGGTATATTCGGAGAGCGAGATTACAGTAAGACGATATAAAGAATATTTTAAGAAGATTTTAATAAAGGAGACTCGTAAGCATGGGTGTAATGGATAAGTTCCTGAATTATATGAAACTGAACGATGAAGAAGATGAAGGTTTCTATGATGATGATTATCTGGATGATGAGGAAGAAGTAGAGCCTGTGAAAAAGTTTGGCACTGCCAAGAACAGACAGCAGGCACAGGATGAGGAAGATCTGGATGATAAAGGGAAGCGTACTTCACAGCCCAAGGTTACTCCGATCCATCGTACCGTTACCAAGAAAATGCCCGGAACCGGCATGGAAGTCTGTGTGATCAAACCTACTTCCGTAGAGGATGCACGGGAGATTACCGAGACACTTCTGGCAAACCGGACAGTGGTACTGAATCTGGAAGGCCTGGATGTGGATATCGCACAGAGGATCATTGATTTCACTTCCGGCTCCTGTTTTGCAATCTCCGGTAATTTACAGAAAATATCGCATTATATATTTATCATCACACCGGCAAGCGTAGATATCTCCGGTGATTTCCAGGATATTTTCGGCGGTGCCGGATCCTTTGAAATGCCTATTAACAACGGAATGTCATAAAATGTCATAAACGGATAACTTCCTGCAGCGGGCTGTAGGAAGTTTTTTAAAAGAAAAGAATGAAAACACAGAAAGAACGGTTTGGAATCAGACCGGAGGGTGAAAACATGGCACAGAGATTACCGGTGCTTTATAACAAAAAGCCTTGTTATGATATTGTATTTCAGAAGTCTTTTGACGGCTTATGGGAAGAACTGGAGGAACTGGGCGCTGCTGAGAAGAAATTATGCATCGTCACAGATTCTACCGTGGATGAATTGTACGGAGCACAGGTTTCAGAACTTTTGGAAGGAAAATGCCGTAAGATCGTAAAATATGCATTTCCTGCCGGAGAGGAAAATAAGAATCTGGAGACGGTAAAGGATGTATATCGTTTTCTGATCGAAGAGGGCTTTGACAGAAAGGATATGCTGTTGGCGCTCGGTGGCGGTGTGACCGGCGATCTGACCGGTTTCGTTGCGGCAACGTATTTAAGAGGCATTGATTTCGTACAGATTCCCACCACATTGTTAGCGCAGGTTGACAGTTCCATCGGCGGCAAGACCGGCGTGGATTTTGACAGCTATAAGAATATGGTCGGTGCTTTCAAGATGCCCAGACTGGTATATATGAACCTGTCGGTACTTAAGACACTGGAAGAGAGACAGTTCTATTCCGGTTTTGCGGAAGTCATGAAGTCTGCTTTGATCAAGGATGCTTTATTTTACGAGTGGCTGATCGAGAATATGTATGAGATCTGCGAAAGAGATCCTGCCACTTTGGAAGAGATGGTCATGCGTACCTGTTCCATCAAAAAAATGGTTGTAGAGAAGGATCCTACCGAGCAGGGAGACCGGGCACTCCTTAATCTGGGACATACCATCGGACATGCCATTGAAAAATACAAGAATTTTGAGTTGTATCACGGCGAATGTGTTGCCCTTGGTACGGTGGCAGCGGCATATATTTCCTGGAAAAAGGAAATGCTCAGCATGGAAGAATTTTATGAGATCCGCGATATGTTCGTACCGTTTTATCTTCCGATCTCCGTGGACGATATTGATCCGCAGGAGATTCTGAAGCTTACCAGATCCGATAAAAAGATGGAAGCCGGTACGATTAAATTTATTCTGCTTAAAAAGATCGGTAAGGCAGTCATTGACAGAACCGTTACAGATGAAGAAATTCTGGCTGCTATCGAAGAAATCAATTTTAGTGAAGAGGATGCCCATGAATAAAGAAAAAAAGAGTCGTATGATTATGTTGCTTATAGATATGCTGATCGCTGCGGTACTTTTAGTGTTTGATCAATTCACGAAACATCTGGCTGTTGTACATCTGAAGGGTCAGGCACCGTATGTACTCATTGACGGCGTACTGGAACTGCAGTATCTGGAGAACAGAGGCTCTGCTTTCGGAATGCTGCAGAATCAGAAAGTATTTATTCTGTTCGTTGGGATCGTATTCCTGGCAGTGCTTTTATTTTTCCTGCTCAAGCTTCCCGAACAGAAGAAATTCCGGATCGTTCATGTCCTGCTGGCGGTGATCATTGCCGGGGGAATCGGTAATATGATCGACAGATTCCGCCTGGATTATGTGGTGGATTTTATTTCTTTTGTATTGATCAATTATCCGATTTTCAATGTGGCGGATATCTATGTGGTAGTCGCTACGATCGGTCTGTTTATTCTGTTTTTGTTTGTTTATAAGGAAAAGGATCTGGAGTTCCTTAATTTTAAGCAGAACCGTTATCGGGAGATGAAATAGGAGAGAGAACAATGGAAGAACTCCGATTTCAGATTACGGAAGAAACGGAAGACGAACGGATCGACAAGTGTATGAGTCTGCTGGTGGAGAATCTGTCCCGTTCGTTTATACAGAAACTGATCAAGGAAGGCAATGTCCTGGTAAACGGTAAGCCCGTGAAGGGAAGCTATCGTGTCAAATGCGATGATGAGGTGGTATTTTCCGTTCCGGAGTCAGTAGAGCCGGATATTGAGCCGGAGAACATTCCACTTGATATTTTGTATGAGGATGCGGATCTGATCGTGGTGAATAAGCCTAAGGGAATGGTAGTGCATCCGGCGGCAGGACATTATACAGGGACATTGGTCAATGCACTGATGTATCATTGCGGTAAAGATTTATCCGGGATCAACGGTGTGCTGCGCCCCGGGATTGTCCACCGGATCGACAGAGATACTACCGGTTCTGTCATTGCCTGTAAAAATGATAAGGCACACAGATGTATTGCGGAGCAGCTAAAAGAGCATTCCATCAACAGACGATACCGGGCCATCTGCTTCGGAGAACTGAAGCAGGAGGAAGGCACCATCGATCAGCCCATCGGCAGACATCCGAATGACCGGAAGAAGATGGCGATCAATCATCAGAACGGAAAACGGGCGGTGACGCATTATCGTGTATTGCAGCGTTTTCAGGGATATACTTATATAGAGTGCGTATTAGAGACAGGGAGAACGCATCAGATCCGTGTGCATATGGCAAGTATCGGACATGCGCTTCTCGGAGATGAGGTGTATTCCAATCGGAAAAGTCCTTTTAAATTGCAAGGGCAGACACTTCACGCCAAGACTCTGGGATTTATCCATCCTACTACCGGAGAGTATCTGGAAATTGACGCACCACTGCCGGAATATTTTGAACACCTTCTGGCTGTGTTGACACAAAAATAGGTCTTATAGATTATTTTTGTGCAGAAATGAGGCGCTTATGAATCTGTTTGATATTTTAGGTCCCGTCATGGTCGGCCCCAGCAGTTCCCATACTGCGGGAGCTGTCCGGATCGGATATATTTCAGAAAAATTACTTCAGGACCATGTGATGAAGGCGGAGATCCTTCTGCATGGTTCCTTTGCTACCACGGGAATCGGACACGGTACGGACAAAGCATTGATCGCCGGACTTTTGGGGATGCATCCGGACGATATCCGGATCCCCGACAGCTTTGCCCTGGCAAAAAAGGCCGGAATGGAGTTTACTTTTTCCACGGTTACCCTAAAAGATGCACATCCGAATACTGCGGTTCTGCGGCTGACCGGAGAACACGGACGGAAAATAGAGGTTCAGGCAGCTTCCATCGGCGGCGGTCGGATCCTGATCGCAAAATTAGACGGCATCGAAGTGAATTTCACCGCGGAAAAGCCCACCTTGATCGTACACAACGTGGATCAGCCCGGACATGTGGCACAGGTGACAAGCATGCTGGCGGAGAGAAATGTCAATATCGCAACCTTGCAGCTGTACCGGGATAAAAGAGGCGGTTATGCAGTTATGGTCATAGAGACGGATCAGGAAGTGCCGCAGGATTCCGTGGAATGGCTGGAGCAGCTTGACGGCATCATTAAGGTGACATATATCAATGTGGAGGATTAAGCATGTCTTATCAGTCGTTTGAGCAGGTATTGCAGAAATGTCATACAGAAGAAAAAGAATTCTGGCAGGTGATCTTAGAGGACGATATGGCGGAGCGGAATGTATCCGAAGAGGACAGCATGGAACACATGCGTGCCACCTGGGATGCCATGTTACTTGCGGCAGCCACTTACGAAGGGGATCTAAACTCTTCCAGCGGGCTTGTGGGCGGCGACGGCAGACGAATGGAGGAATATATCCACAGCGCCGGGATCCCGTCACTGTGTGGGGAATATGTGGACACCTGCATTGCGGGAGCTTTGCAGATGGGAGAATCCAATGCCTGCATGAAACGTATTGTAGCGGCACCTACGGCGGGAGCCTGCGGAGTATTGCCTGCGGTGCTGGTACCTTATTTTCAGAAGCGGTGTAAGGATACCGATAAAATCCTGAAAGCCATGTATGTGGCGGCGGGAATCGGGCAGATCATAGCCGCCCGTTCTTCCATCAGCGGAGCGGCGGGCGGATGCCAGGCGGAGATCGGAGCGGCCAGTTCCATGGCAGCCGGAGCACTGGTATATCTCCAGGGCGGTGACTGCACACAGATCGCGACTGCAGCGGCTATGGCCATGAAAAATCTGCTGGGACTGGTGTGTGATCCGGTGGCAGGACTGGTGGAGGTCCCCTGTGTAAAGCGCAATGTGATCGGCACGGTGAATGCTATGTCTGTTGCAGATATGGCTATGGCGGGAATTACAAGCCGTATCCCTCCGGATCAGGTCATGGATGCCATGAAAGAAGTGGGAGATAAAATGGATGCATCCCTGCGGGAAACAGCACTTGGTGGATTGGCGCGTACGGAAGAAGGCATGAAAATAGCAGAAAAAATGCATTCATCACACAATAATTGTTGAATTACGACTAAAAAATCTGATAATTAGTTGATTTTTTGTTAAATATCACGTATAATAAAACTACAAAAATTGCTAGTTATCAAGTTCAGCAGAAAGTGGGTGTGTGTATGAATACTATTATTACAATTGGACGTCAGTTTGGTTCTGCGGGTCGTGAGATCGGGGAAAAGGTTGCAGAGTATTTCGGAATCAAATGCTATGACAAGGAACTTCTTACAAGAGCTGCACAGGAAAGTGGTTTCTGTGAGGAAATGATCCAGAATCATGATGAGAGACCGACGAATTCCTTCCTGTATAATCTGGTAATGGATACGTATTCCTTTGGCTACAATGCATCCTCTTTTGTAGATATGCCCATCAGCCACAAGGTGTTCCTGGCACAGTTCGATACGATCAAGAAGATTGCCGATGAAGGCCCCTGCGTGATCGTCGGACGCTGTGCGGATTATGCACTTTCCGATTACAACAATTGCATTAATCTGTTTATCTTCGGTGATGATGATGTAAAGACAAAACGTATTATGACCAAATATGATCTGACGGAAGCCAAGGCGAAGGAAATGATCACGAAGAAGGATAAACAGCGTCAGAGCTATTACAATTACTATTCTTCCAAGAAGTGGGGCAGAGCCGACAGCTATGATCTGTGTATCAACAGCAGCATCCTCGGTATTGAAGGAACCGTAAAGCTGATCATTCAGTACGTGGAAGACTTCGAGAAGAAAAATAATGCAGATATTTTAGAAAAGTAATTTCTGCAATTTTTTCAAAAAAATAAAAAATATATCTTGACGAATCAGGGCACCTCATGCTATTATACTACGGTATGCCGCATAACTAGGTATAAGTGTGTTGGATTTTAGGATCTTTCACCACCAAAGTTAGCGAGTAAATAATAGGAGGTGCCTTATTATGTACGCAATTATTGCAACAGGTGGAAAGCAGTACAAAGTTTCTGAGGGTGATGTAATCAAAGTTGAGAAGATCGATGCAGAAGCCGGTAATACTGTTACTTTTGACCAGGTGATCGCAGTAAGTGACAATACCCTCAAGGTTGGTGCTGACGTTGCTAACGCAACTGTTACCGCAACCGTTATGGAGCAGGGTAGAGGTAAGAAGGTTATTGTATACAAGTACAAGAGAAAAACCGGTTACCACAAGAAGAATGGTCATAGACAAGCATACACTCAGGTTAAGATCGAAAAGATTAACGCGTAATCGTTATGACGACTATTATCATTCGTAAGGACCATGAGGGAATCTATCGTGGATTCTACTGCATGGGGCATGCAGGATATGCCAAGAAAAGATTATTCGGTACGGAACCGGATATCCTCTGTGCAGCGATTTCCGTACTGGTACAAAGTACCATCGGATCACTTTCGCAACTGGCAGGTGAAGAACTCAAGCTGACCCAGAACGAGGAGACGGGCTTTATCAAATGTGATTTTCAGGATGTTCTGCAGGACAAATCCGTATTTCTGATGGATTCCATGGTGTTCTCACTACAGAATCTCAGCAGACAGTATGGGGAACAGTATTTGCAAGTAAAAATCGAGGAGGTGTAGACCATGTTTAACTTTAACCTTCAATTTTTTGCACATAAAAAGGGAGTTGGTTCTACCAAGAACGGTAGAGACTCCGAATCCAAGAGATTAGGTGCGAAGAGAGCTGATGGCCAGTTTGTAAAAGCTGGAAATATTCTTTACAGACAGCGCGGTACAAAGATCCATCCCGGTGTCAATGTTGGTATCGGTGGAGATGATACTCTGTTTGCTTTAGTTGACGGCGTTCTCCGTTTCGAGAGAAAGGGCAGAGACAAGAAGCAGGCTTCCGTATATCCTGTAGAGAAATAAGTTGATTTAACCAGGGCTTCAAACATACTGATTGTTTGAAGCCCTTTTAGTCCGTAAAGGATTTTGTCGGAAAGGAGAACAATATGTTTGCTGACAGAGCTAAAATTTACGTAAGAAGCGGTAAAGGCGGAGATGGTCATGTGTCCTTTCGCCGCGAAAAATATGTTCCCAGTGGCGGCCCTGACGGTGGAGACGGTGGTCACGGCGGAGACGTGATCTTTGTTGTGGATGAGGGACTGAATACCCTGATCGATTTCCGGCACATCCGTAAGTACAAGGCCGGAGACGGGGAAGAAGGCGGCAAAAAGAATTGCCGTGGTAAGGACGGAGAAGATATTATTATCAAAGTCCCCGCGGGAACCGTGATCAAAGAAGCACAGAGCGGGCAGGTAATTACGGATATGTCGGGGGACAACAAACGGGTTGTTCTTCTAAAAGGTGGTAAGGGCGGCAACGGTAACCAACACTATGCCACCAGCACCATGCAGGCTCCGAAGTATGCACAGCCGGGGCAGGCAGCGCAGGAACTGGAGCTTTTGTTGGAGCTGAAGGTCATCGCCGATGTAGGACTGGTGGGATTCCCCAATGTGGGTAAGTCCACTTTTCTGTCAAGAGTAACCAATGCCAGACCCAAGATTGCCAACTATCATTTCACTACTCTGAATCCGAATCTGGGTGTGGTGGATCTGGAAGGAACCGGTGGTTTCGTTATTGCGGATATCCCCGGACTGATCGAAGGTGCTTCCGAAGGTGTGGGACTGGGACATGAGTTCCTGCGCCATATTGAGCGTACCAAGGTGATCATCCATATTGTGGATGCGGCAGGCACGGAAGGCAGAGATCCCATTCAGGATATCTATGCTATCAATAAGGAACTGGAAGCCTATAATCCGGAGATTGCTGCACGCCCCCAGGTCATTGCAGCGAATAAGATCGATGCTATTTATACCGAGGACGGATCCGACCCCGTGGAGGCGATCCGTGCAGAGTTTGAGCCGAAGGGGATAAAGGTATTCCCTATGTCTGCAGTAACCGGTCAGGGTGTAAAGGAGCTTTTATATGAAGTAAATGAAATGCTTCAGGGAATTGGAGAAGAGACTACGGTCTTCGCACAGGAGTACTTCCCGGATAGCATGACAGGGTCTGTGGACGATGCTTATACCGTAACCTATGATGAGGAAGAGGACGAGTATGTAGTAGAAGGACCTAAGATCGAGAAGATGTTAGGTTATACGAATCTGGACAGCGAGAAGGGATTTACCTTCTTCCAGAATTTTCTGAAGGATGCCGGAATACTGGAAGAATTGGAAAGCTTAGGTATCCAGGAGGGTGATACGGTCCGTATGTATGGTCTGTCCTTTGATTACTATAAGTAAAAAATGGAAACGTTTGAGAAAGGAAATAAATTATGACGAGCAAACAGAGAGCCTATTTGATGAGTCTGGCAAGCAATCTGAATCCGATTTTCCAGGTGGGAAAATCCAGCCTGACTCCGGAACTTACCGCAGCCATCGGTGAGTCTTTCAACAATAACGAACTGATCAAGATCGGCGTGCTGAAGAATTGTTTCGACGATCCCAGAGCGATCGCTGAGATGGTGGCAGAACGTACCCATTCCCAGGTGGTACAGGTCATCGGCAAAAAAATCGTACTGTATAAGCCGGACAAGGACAAGCCGAAGATCGAACTGCCCCGTTAATCGTTATATTGCAATCGGAATCCGTACAGAGGGATGAAGTATGAGCAGAATAGGCATTATGGGTGGCACCTTTAACCCAATCCACATAGGACATCTGATGCTGGCAGAACAGGCATTGGAGTCGGCACACTTAGACCAGATCTGGATGATACCGACGGGCTGTTCTTATCTGAAGACAAAAGAGGGCATTACGGTTCTGCCCGGGACAGAACGTTATGACATGGTGCAACTTGCTATCGCAGATAACGACAGATTCCGCTGCCTGGACATTGAGATAAAACGTCCCGGAGACTCTTACAGCTATGAGACTATGGAGCAGCTGCACAGAGAATATCCGGACCATCTTTTTTATTTCATCTGCGGAGCTGACTGTCTGTTTACCATGGAACATTGGAAATGCGCAGAGCGCCTGTTTGCTGCATGTGAGATCATCGCTGCGGTACGGGGAGATGCGGATATGAAAGGAATGCAGGAGAAGATCAGGCAGTTGGAGGAACATTTTTCTGCGAAGATACAGTTACTCTCTTTTCGAAGAATTGAGCTTTCTTCTTCTGAAATCCGAGCGAGAAGATCCCAAGGCCTTTCCGTGCGTTATCTTGTACCGGAAGCAGTGAGGGAATATATGGAAGAAAAGGGGCTTTACCTGGATGAGTGATATCCTAAAAAAACTGACTAAAGAAATGCAAAAAGTACAGGATCCCAAGCGCTTTACTCATACATTGGGGGTAGAATACACGGCGGCGGCCCTTGCCATGCGATATGGTGAAGATGTGGAGCGTGCACAGATCGCGGGACTGCTTCATGATTGTGCCAAATGCATGGAAAATGATAAACTGTTGTCTGCCTGTGAAAAGTATCATCTTCCCGCGACGGATGTGGAAAAGCGCAATCCCTATCTTTTACATGCCGAGGTGGGAAGTTATCTGGCGAAAAAGGAATATAAAATCGAAGATCCTGAGATCTTAAGTGCAATTTTATATCATACCACAGGGCGTCCGGGCATGACGCTTCTGGAGAAGATCATTTTTACCGCAGATTATATTGAACCGGGGAGAAAACAGGCACCGAACCTTACCCAGATCCGCCACCTGGCATTTACGGATCTGGATGCTGCCGTGACGAAGATTTTAGAGGATACTCTGGAATACCTGAAATCGGGAGACGGTGAGATGGATCCTATGACAGAAGAAACCTATAACTATTATAAGAAGAATGAATCAATAAAATAGAAAGTGTGAGGAGTAAGCATGAGCGAAGAATCCAGAAAAATGGCAAAGCTTGCCGTAGAAGCATTGGATGATAAAAAAGCAGAAGATATTAAAGTAATAGACATCAGTAAAGTATCTGTGATCGCAGATTATTTTATTATTGCCGGCGGTAATAATTCCAGTCAGATTCAGGCATTGTGTGATAATGTGGAAGAGAAACTGGGAAGAGCCGGTTTCCCTGCCAGACAGACCGAAGGCTATGAGACAGCCAACTGGGTACTGTTAGACTTTGGCGATGTGATCGTACATGTCTTTGACAAGGAAAACCGTCTGCTCTATGATCTGGAACGTATCTGGAGAGATGGCGTACAGATTCCCGTAGAGGAACTTTAAGCTTCGCTATCTCCCAGATGGAGAAAGAAGCTGATGAGATAGAGTCCGCTGATTCCCACCAACACATATACAATTCTGGAAAACCAGGACATGTCACCGAACAGGAAGGCTACAAGATCAAAGCGGAAAAGTCCGATCAGCCCCCAGTTCACGGCACCTATTATGGCTATGGTGAGAGCGGTTCCATCCAAATATTTATTACCCATAAAATCTCCTTATCCTGTCTGTATGGATTTTACTGCTGTAAGTTCCATACAGACATTTTTTTGATGTTTCTATTAAATGATTGTTTCGTAAATAGTCTTTCCCCCGGAATAAAAAATATACTATATTTATATTTAAATATGATTTTATTGATCTATTTTAATGTCAAAAAACATCAAATTAGAAAAGAAAATCCATTGACAAAGGAAATAGAAGCGAGTAATATACAAAAATAACAATTATACATTGTATATTTGTATACATTGTTAAAAAGGAGGAAGATATTATGAAGAAATTTAACAAGTTTTTAAGTGTTGCCGTAGCATCTGCTATGGTAATGGCTATGGCTGGCTGTGGTAATACAGACAATGGTTCTGCAGCAACCGGTACAAACGCAGCAACTGAGAGTGCAGCAGCATCCGACAGTGCAGCAGTCGGCAGCGTATTTAAGATCGGTGGTATCGGACCTACTACCGGTGGCGCAGCAGTTTATGGACTGGCTGTACAGCACGGTGCAGAGATTGCAGTAGAAGAGATCAATGCAGCAGGCGGTATCAACGGTTATCAGGTAGAATTCAAGTTCCAGGATGATGAGGCAGATGCTGAGAAATCCGTAAATGCTTATAATGCATTAAAGGACTGGGGCGCTCAGATCATTGATGGTTCTACCACCAGTGGTGCATGTATTGCAGTTACTGACAAGACCAAAGAGGACAATATGTTCCAGATTACTCCTTCCGGTTCTGCAGTAGAATGTGTTCAGTATGATAACAACTTCCGCGTATGCTTCTCCGATCCTAACCAGGGTCTTGCATCCGCACAGTATATTGGTGAGAATGGTCTGGCTGAGAAGATTGCCGTTATTTATGACAGCTCCGATGTATATTCTTCCGGTATTTACGAGAAGTTTGCAAAAGAAGCTGAGAATCAGCCGTTTGAAATCGTAGCAGCAGAAGCTTTTACCGCTGATAACAAGACTGATTTCTCCGTACAGTTACAGAAGGCAAAGGATGCCGGAGCAGACATGGTATTCCTTCCTATTTATTATCAGGAATCCGCACTTATCCTGACCCAGGCAGCTGCTATGGGTTATGCTCCCAAGTGGTTCTCATGTGACGGTATGGATGGTATTCTCGGTGGTGTAGACAACTTTGATGTATCTCTGACCGAAGGCGTTATGCTGTTAACTCCTTTCGCAGCTGATGCAACCGATGATCTGACCCAGTCTTTCGTAACTAAGTATAAGGAAAAATACGGTGAGACTCCCAACCAGTTCGCAGCAGACAGCTATGATGCTATCTATGTGATCAAGGCTGCTATCGAGAAGAGCGGTGTTACTCCTGATATGAGTGTTTCTGATATTTGTGAGGGTATGAAGGCTGCCATGACAGAGATCACTGTAGATGGTCTGACCGGTAACGGCATGACCTGGACCGCAGACGGTGAGGCTAACAAGGCTCCTAAGGCTGTTGTGATCGAGAATGGTGCTTACAAGGCTATGTAATTTTGCTGACAAAGTTTCCAAAGAGGGTTACCGCAGGGTAGCCCTCTTTACTTAATGCCAGAGATTTTGCAATAATAGGGGAGCAGTTGTTTTTCCCGGTATGTTCTGTTATACTTTATTTTAGTTATACTTTATTTTATACGATAATTTGTGCATTCGCATGAATGGAGGTAGTTCACATGAGTTTTATCAGTTATCTGATCAACGGTATCAGCCTTGGAAGTGTCTATGCGCTGATCGCATTAGGTTATACCATGGTATATGGTATTGCTAAAATGCTGAATTTCGCACATGGTGATGTTATTATGGTCGGTGCATTTATTACTTATACAATGTGCAGTACCATGGGGCTTTCTCCTGTGATTGGTGTTCTGGCAGCTGTTGTTGCCTGTACTCTGCTTGGAATGGCTATTGAAAAGGTAGCCTACAAGCCTTTGAGAAAGGCAGCTTCTCCTTTGGCGGTACTGATCACTGCAATTGGTGTCAGCTATCTGCTGCAGAATGTGGCACTTTTGATCTTTGGCGCCAATGCGAAGGCATTTACTTCAGTAGTATCTGTTCCGGCACTGAAGCTGGCAGACGGACAGATCAATATTACCGGTGAGACGATCGTGACGATTCTGTCCTGTCTGGTTATTATGGCCGGTCTGATGTTCTTTATTAATAAGACCAAAGCCGGTCAGGCCATGCTGGCGGTATCCGAGGATAAAGGAGCGGCACAGCTGATGGGAATCAATGTGGACGGAACCATTGCGCTTACCTTTGCAATCGGATCCGGTCTGGCAGCAGTGGCAGGTGTGCTGTTATGCTCCGCATATCCTTCCCTGACACCCTATACCGGTTCCATGCCGGGTATCAAAGCTTTCGTAGCTGCTGTATTCGGTGGTATCGGATCCATCCCCGGCGCTCTGGTCGGTGGTATTCTGCTCGGTATTATTGAAATCTTCGGCAAAGCCTACATATCTTCCCAGATGGCAGATGCTATTGTGTTTGCGGTATTGATTGTTGTACTTTTGGTAAAACCTGCCGGACTGTTTGGCAAAAATATTCAGGAAAAAGTATAAGGGAAGAGGCAGGTGAATAATATGAAGAAATTATCGAATAAGAAAATGAATAAAACCTTCCGTGATAACCTTATTACTTACGGAATGGTGATCGCAGCTTATGTGATCATGCAGATCCTGGTGTCTGCCGGTGCAGTGAGCAGTCTGATACAGGGCTTATTGGTTCCTCTGTGTACTTATGCGATTCTGGCGGTATCTCTGAACCTTACGGTAGGCATCCTGGGAGAGCTGAGCCTCGGTCATGCCGGATTTATGTGTATCGGTGCCTTTACCAGTGCCTTTTTCTCCAAAGTCATGGAAAATACCGCAATGCCTTCCGGGCTTCGCTTTTTCTGTGCACTGTTGATCGGCGCCGCGTTTGCGGGTATTTTCGGACTGCTGATCGGTATTCCCGTACTTCGTCTGAAGGGTGACTATCTTGCCATCGTAACGCTGGCCTTTGGCGAGATCATTAAGAACCTGGTCAATATTCTGTTTGTGGGACTGGATGAGAATGGCTTCCACATTTCCTTTACCAACACCATGGATCTGAATATGTCTGAGGACGGTCAGGTCATTATTAAAGGAGCGCAGGGTATCACCGGTACTCCTCATGACTCCAATTTTACCATTGGTATTGTGTTATTACTTGTGACGCTGTTTATTGTATTGAACCTGATTCATTCCAGAGACGGTCGTGCAATCATGGCTATTCGTGATAATACCATTGCAGCGGAATCCGTGGGAATTCATATTACCAAATATAAGCTGATGGCTTTCTCTATCTCCGCAGCTCTCGCAGGCGTGGCAGGAGTATTGTATGCACACAATCTGTCTACCCTGACAGCACTGCCTAAGAACTTCGGATACAATATGTCTATTATGATTCTGGTGTTCGTTGTACTGGGCGGTATCGGTAACATCCGCGGTTCCATTATTGCTTCTGTAATTCTGACGTTATTGCCGGAACTTTTACGTGGACTGAACGATTATCGTATGTTGATCTATTCCATCGTACTGATCGTTATGATGCTGTTTAACTGGGCTCCGAAATGTATTGAATGGAGAGAGAAAGTAGCAGCCAGATTTAAGAGTAAGAAGTCTGTGAAAAAGGAGGCTGAATAATCATGGCATTATTAGAGGCAAAAAAATTAGGCATTTCTTTTGGCGGACTTCGTGCGGTAGATGATTTTAATATCAGTATTGAAAAAGGTGCACTGTATGGACTGATCGGTCCCAATGGTGCCGGAAAAACCACCGTATTTAATCTGCTGACCGGTGTATATAAACCCACAGAGGGAATTATTACCCTGGATGGCAAGGATATCACCGGCAAAAAGACTATCGACATCAATCAGGCGGGTATTGCAAGAACTTTCCAGAATATCCGACTGTTCAAGGATCTGTCTGTAATCGATAACGTAAAAGTAGGACTGCACAACCATATGGGATACAGTACCATTACGGGAATTTTACGTCTGCCCCAATATTATAAAGTAGAAAAGCAGATGACGGAGGAAGCCATGGAGCTTCTGAAGGTATTCGGACTGGAAGCGGAAGCAGATACACTGGCTGATAATCTTCCCTACGGTAAACAGAGAAAGTTAGAGATTGCCAGAGCACTGGCTACCAAACCGAAGCTTCTTCTGTTAGATGAGCCTGCTGCAGGTATGAATCCCAACGAGACGCAGGAACTGATGGATACCATTCGTTTTGTCAGAGAGCATTTTGATATGACGATCCTTCTGATCGAGCATGACATGAAACTGGTAAGCGGAATCTGTGAGGAACTTACGGTGTTGAATTTCGGTCGTGTGCTGTGTCAGGGTAAGACCAGTGATGTGCTGAACAATCCGGAAGTCATCAAGGCTTATCTGGGCGAATAGGAGGATAGATGGCTATGGCAATGTTAGAGGTAAATGATATCAAAGTATATTACGGCATGATACAGGCCATAAAGGGTGTGTCCTTCCATGTAGATGAGGGTGAGGTCATTGCACTGATCGGCGCCAACGGTGCCGGTAAGACGACAATCTTGCACACCGTATCCGGACTGCTGACGCCGAAGGAAGGTTCCATTACTTTTGAAGGTCAGGATCTGGTCAAAATTCCGGGACACAAGATCGTATCCATGGGTATGGCGCATGTACCGGAGGGAAGACGAGTATTTGCACAGCTTTCCGTATTACAGAATCTGATGATGGGTGCTTACACCAGAAAAGATAAAGAAGAGATCGCTCAGACCTTAGAGACAGTATTTGAGCGTTTCCCCCGTTTAAAAGAACGTCAGAACCAGATGGCAGGAACTTTAAGTGGCGGTGAACAGCAGATGCTGGCAATGGGCAGAGCCCTGATGTCTCATCCCAAGATTATATTAATGGATGAGCCGTCTATGGGACTGTCTCCGATCTTCGTCAATGAGATCTTTGATATTATTCAGGAGGTAAGCAAGAGCGGTACTACGGTTCTGTTAGTTGAGCAGAATGCGAAGAAGGCACTGTCTATCGCTGACAGAGCGTATGTATTAGAGACCGGTAAGATCGTTCTGGAAGGCAAAGCAAGTGACCTTCTGAATAATGATTCCATTAAGAAAGCATATCTGGGTGAATAACCCTTGATGTAAGTCGCTGCGGGTGGAAGCAGCAGAGACAGAAAGGTATGGTGATTGGGATGAATAATGTAGTTATTACCATTGCAAGACAGTATGGAAGCGGAGGAAGAACCATCGGCGAGATGCTGGCAAAGAAGCTGAATGTCCATTATTATGACAAAGAGCTGATGAAGCTTGCCAGTGATGACAGCGGAATCAATGAGGCTCTGTTCGTGAATGCGGACGAAAAAGTGAAAAACACCAGTCTGTTCCATATTGCCAGGAAAGAATATCATGGAGAACTGATCCCTCCGGAAAGCGATGATTTTACATCTACAGATAACCTGTTTAACTATCAGGCGAAGATCATCCGTGACCTGGCAAAGGAGGAATCCTGCGTCATTATCGGTCGTTGTGCGGATTATGTGTTGAAGGATTACCCAAATGTCCTCAGCGTATTTATTCATGCCCCGAAGGAATATTGTCTGGAAGGTGCAGCGAAGAAGCATAGCATGAGCCCGAAGGAATTGGAGCGCTTTATCAATAAGACGGATAAGCACCGTGCGGAGTACTATAAGTATCATACCGGACGGGAATGGACAGATGCAAGGAACTATGATCTGTGTCTGGACAGCTCCAAGCTGGGATACGAAAGATGCGTGGATGAGATCATTTCTTATATGAAGGTACGATTCCCAGAGGAGTAATATCTGACAGATTACATAATGTAAATATAATTTCATAGAACTGTAGTTTTTTTGAATTAAGAATTCCTCTGTAAAGATACAGAGGAATTTTTTTAATACCATTATAGAAAACCATTATAGAAAATCAGATAGAGAATAATAGCAAAGTGCTCAAGCTATTTGTAGAATCGGAACACGCCGAACACAGTGCCAAGGATCTGGCAGTCATCGACGATGATGGGATCCATGGTGTCATTCTCCGGCTGGAGACGGATATGTCCCTTTTCCTTATAGAAGGTCTTAACTGTAGCGGAATCATCGATCAGAGCAACAACAATCTCGCCGTTATGTGCTGTGTTCTGGGCATGCACGAAGACACGGTCGCCGTTAAAAATACCGGCATTGATCATGGACTCTCCGCGAACGTTCAGGATGAAAGAGTCTCCCTTGGGTACCACATCGGCGGGAACTGGGAAGTAGTCCTGAATATTCTCCTCCGCGAGGATCGGCTGTCCGGCAGCAACATTGCCGATGACAGGGAGGCTTACCATCTCGGTACGTACCATCTGGAAACTGTCATCACAGATCTCAATGGCACGGGGTTTGGTCGGGTCTCTGCGGATGTAGCCGTTCTTCTCCAGTGTCTCTAAATGAGAATGTACGGAAGAGGTAGACTTCAGATTCACCGTCTCACAGATCTCACGTACGGTAGGGGGATAGCCTCTCTTCAAAATCTCATCCTTGATATAATCTAATATTTCCTGCTGCTTGGCAGTGATCTTTCCATAACCCATAAATGACCTCCGATAAATGCTGGTTCTTGTTGTTTTATATAACGATTATAGCATAGCAAAAAACAAAAAGCAAACATATATTCCAAAAATATGTTCGATTTTTGGCTTGACATCAGAATGCATGTTCGATATAATACAAACATAAAGAACAAATGTTCCCGAACACGTTTTCTTATATGAGGTGAATGAGTTATGAGAGTACAGAAGAGTGTATACTATATGACAGACAGAGAGTTAAGAATATATAAGAGACAGCTGAGACGGAGACGTCAGCTGCAGCGCAGAATAGTTACCATGCTTGCTACCATCTGTGTGATTGCATTCTGTGCAGTGTCCTATCACGGAATCCGTTCTTTGGCAAGCTCCGGAGAAGATCAGCTGAAGTTCAAATATTATACACAGGTAACTGTTGCATACGGAGAGACCTTATGGGATCTGTCCGATGATTACATCGATTATGATGAATATAAGGATAAGAAGGAATATATTGCAGAAGTACAGAGTATCAATCATCTGGCGGAAGAGGACAGCATCCGTGCCGGACAGACACTGATCGTACCCTATTATTCTTATGACTTTGTGAAGTAATTAAGATGAAATAATATAAAATACACCGGATCATAAGTGTAATGTGATTCGGTGTATTGTTATTTATAGCAGGAGATTAGCTGTCCGGATGCTCCGAATGTCTGCCAGAGTGTTCCCTCAGATGAAAGGCATTCGCTGCCTGCTTACGACGCTGTTCTTCCAACGCTGCGTAGTGTTTTCTTGTGGTATTGACATCCTTATGCCCCAGAACATCCGCCACCAGATAGATATCGCCGGTCTCTTTATAGAGCTCGGTACCGTAAGTGCTGCGTAGTTTATGGGGGGTGATTTTCTTCAGGGTGGTGACGCGTGAAGCGTATTTTTTCACCAGATTCTCTACGGAGCGGACTGCCATACGGCGGTTCTGCAAGGACAAAAACAGTGCATTTTCATGTCCCTCCGCAGGGATGATATGTTCCCGCTGTTCCAGATAGTCAAGCAGAGCGGTTTCTACTTCATCTCCGAAGTAGACGATTGCCTCATATCCACCTTTTCTCCGGATCTTGATGCCGCCGTTATCGAAATCCACATCATTAATATCCAGTCCTACACATTCCGATACACGAATACCGGTTCCCAAAAGAAGGGTCAGCAGAGCAACATCGCGAAGTTTTGTTTTCTTATGATATTCCAGCTCTTTTTTGGTCAGCTTAGTGCCGTCCTCCACCTGATCCAACAGAATAGCCACTTCGTTAGGCTCTAACCGGATAATCTCTTTTTCGTGGCGTTTCGGAAGGGGAACCAGTGCCGCGGTATTTTTCTGAATGCGTTCACTCTGAAAATAGTAATTATAGAAACTCCGTAGAGCGGCAAGCTTTCTTGCCTTACCACGTTCCTCGTTGGTGATATCTTTTCCGTCCTTCTGATACAGGCTCATATAGTCCAGATATTCTTCGATATCCGTCCGTTGCACCATATCCAGGACGGACAAAGGCAGCTCGGTAATCTCTCTTTTTTTACAATAGCTGTTCGTCTCATGGAGAAATTCAAAAAAGAGACGGATGTCATAGGCATAAGCAAGCCTGGTTCTGGTGGAGGTATAGGGTTCGATCCCACGGAAAAAATCTCGGCAGAACGGCGGAAGCGTATCCAGTACCTTACGAAGCTTGAGAATATTGTTCTTATTTTGTTCATCGTGGTAATTTTCTTCTTTAATGACTGCCAAAGTAATCGGTCCATCCTTCCATATTTCCTTTTTGAATCGCGGTAAAGATACGGTTCTTGATGCCGGGATTCTCTCTATTAAGTTGCCCAAGCAGTTCTTTGACATATTCCCGCCTGGTATGTCCGTCGGCGGGACAGGGACTTTTTACGACAGGGATCTGATATTTGTTCACAAAGCCGATGACTTCCGATTCCTGCATATAGATCAGAGGCCTTATCACGGTTAAGTCTGTTTTATCCAGATGAGTTACCGGAGAGAATGTATGCAGACGCCCTTCATAGAAGAGGGACAGCATCATAGTCTCCACTACGTCATCCTCATGGTGTGCGTATGCGATCTTGTTACATCCGGCAGCCTTGATGGCATCGTTTAAGGCTCCTTTTCGCATTTTGGCGCATAAGGAACAGGGATTGTCTTCCTTACGATCTTCAAATACGATTTTGGCAATGGAGGTATTCACTACGGTATAGGGGATGTCTCTGTCAGCACACAGTGTACGGATTTCATCCAGATTCAGATTGTCAAATCCAAGATCGACCGTTACAGCAATAAGCGTAAAATGCTTCGGATAAAATTTGCTGAGTTCATTTAAAGCCAGCAGGAGAGTAAGACTATCCTTGCCGCCGGAGATTCCCACGGCGATCCGGTCGCCTTCTTCAATCATATGATAGTCATCCACGGCCTGTCTGACACGGCTCAATACTTTTTGTAATGTCATTGTTAACTCCATTCTTTTACTGGTATCTATTTTATACTGCCGGGAATTCTTTTTCAACAAAAACGACAGATTTCTTCTTGTGGTGAGTGCAAAACCATAGTATATTAAAAGAGATAAGATTTTATGAAGAAAGGTGTAGTTGAATGAAATACGACTTAAAAAACAATAAGTATTTTCGCTGGGGGCTGACCGCATTTCTGACCATTGCAGCCAGTATCTGCTTCTATTATCTGTTATTCCATGGGAACAGTATCAAATCAGGATTCCGTACGATCACAGGAATTCTTATGCCCGTGTTATATGGTCTGGTGACAGCATATCTGTTGACTCCGGTATTGAATTATATAGAGACAAAGCTGTTATTCCCTCTGTGTCGGAAACTGAAGGTGAAGGAAAATAAGAAGCGCAATTCCATTGTCCGTGGAATCGGTATTCTGATCACAGCATTTTTGTTTATTGCCTTGATTTACAGTTTGGTTGCTATGATGCTTTCTCAGATTGTTCCCAGTATTGTAAACATTGCATCTAATTTTGATACCTATATCAGTAACTTTACAAAATGGATCAGTAAGATCATGGATGATAATCCGGAGTTGGGAAGTCAGATTACTTTACTGATCGATAAATATTCCGTAGAGCTGGAGAACTGGTTAAATAACACGGTGCTGACCAAGACCAGTCAAGTGCTCATGACAGTATCCTTAAGTGTGATAAATATTCTGAAAGGTCTGTGGGATTTCATTATAGGATTTGTTATTTCCATTTATGTTCTGGCAAGCAAGGAAAAGTTTGCCGGACAGGCAAAGAAAATGACATATGCTTTCCTTGAGCAGAAGTCCGCAAACCGTCTGATCAGAAGCTTTCGTTTTACCCACAATACTTTTATCGGATTCATTGGCGGTAAAATCGTAGATTCCATTATTATCGGATGTCTGTGCTTTATCGGAACCACCTTACTGCAGACGCCTTATGCAGCTTTAGTCAGTGTAATCGTAGGTGTAACGAATATTATTCCTTTCTTTGGCCCCTACCTGGGAGCGATTCCCAGTGCTATTCTGATCCTGGTGGTTGACCCGATGCATCCGCTAAACTGTGTTTATTTTGTACTGTTTATTCTGGTATTGCAGCAGTTTGACGGCAACTTCTTAGGTCCCAAGATCCTTGGCAATTCCACAGGACTTACGGGATTTTGGGTTATTTTTGCAATCACGGTATTCGGAGGATTGTTCGGAATCCTTGGCATGATCGTCGGTGTGCCCATTTTTGCGGTAATTTATGCGGCGATTAAGGCAGTAGTCAATACGTTTCTTCGGAAAAAGGATCTGCCGGTAGAGACTGTAAAGTACTCTTATCTTAAGAATATTGATGAGGAAGGATTCCATCAGTTGGATTCCAGGCTACAAAGGGACCATGAGATCAAAGATCAAGTTGATTTTGAACAGGATAAAAAAGATCAAGAAGAGAAAAACGTAGGAGAGAAGTAGGCAGATGCGATTTGTAATACAGCGAGTACAGCATGCAGAGGTAAAGGTAGATGGTGAGGTAACCGGCAGCATCAGCAAAGGCTTCCTGGTGCTGATCGGCGTGGCTGAGACAGACACCAGGGAAATTGCCGATAAAATGATTAAAAAGCTTCTTGGTCTGCGGATCTTTGAAGATGCCCAGGGCAAGACCAATCTGGATCTGCATGCCGTTAACGGTGAATTGTTGCTGGTATCACAATTTACACTGTACGCAGATTGCAAAAAAGGAAATCGCCCGTCCTTCATCAACGCCGGTAAACCGGATATGGCGAATGAACTGTACGAATATATCATCAGCAGGTGCCGCGAAAGTATTCCTAAGGTAGAAAAAGGAATCTTTGGTGCTGACATGAAAGTATCCCTGCTGAATGACGGTCCATTCACCATATTACTGGATTCCGCGGAAATCTGCTAAAACAGACGAAACAAGCTTTATGAAGCGTTACAGAGTCATCTTCCCGCAGAACTATTCGTTAAACTTGTCTTTTGCGCATAGTTGGTTCTGCGTCTGCTATCGTAGTAAGGGCTGATTTGTTCCTTAACAGACCGTCATGTGTTGGCTCTGCATGGGCGGTACACATGACGGTTGTAAAATGTGCCTGGTGAAGTGTTGCTGTGGCACGGTTGGGGCTGGTCTGTTCTTGGTGTGTGTGGCATCACCTAGCCTTGACAGCATGAACCCGGAGCCGAGCCTTGACGGTGCCCGGGGAACGTTCCCGAAGTGCGTGGGCACGTGCCACGGACACAAGGCTGACACGGCTCCCCCTACTGTCAAGGCACACTGGCGTTTACGGTGATGCTTGTGGGTGGGACTGTGTTTGACAGAGGGGATGTGTTGCGGTATGCTTTTGGTAAGGGTTTCTGTTGGTTCTTGCGCTGTGCTGTGACTTTGCATCCCTCAATGCATACAGTGCGTAGGTTCCCGGAAACGTTCCTTGTGCATGGTGTTGTCGGTGACGACTGGCAACACTTTTTCTATGCCCTTATTCGATATTCTTCCTCTGCCGAAAATTAAATTTTTTGCAAGGTGAGTCAAAAGTGTTGCTATTGTCAAGTAGCCCTCCGGGCGGTTGGCTGTCTGAGAGGGTGGAAAATTTGTTCCTCTCTCCTGCTTTTTTCCTTGGTTCGAACGTACGAACGTGGCGCCACACGCAACGCTTTCTGTGGCGCCACCGCATTCCCGGGTGCCCTATTTCCGTGGTTCTCTGGCGGCGGATACCGTGATTCTTCCTTGTTTCCGTTTCCGAAAGGAAATCCTTGGCTCCGCCGTGGAAGGCACCCCTAAAGGGGTTCAGAAGCGCTACGCCCGGCTTTCCAATCTGCTCTATGGTTTTCATGTCACCAACTATGTTTTAGGTTCTCACCCGCAAAAGACGTATTTTTCGCACAGTTGCTAAACGCTCACGGGGAAGTAAATTCCCCTACCGCATCAACTCTGTTCGTCCTTGATAGATCAGATATTTTTATTTATGACTGTCACTCTTTCGATTCCAGTGTTCGGACGGAGTAACAGTCACTACGGGCTGTAATATCTGCCTATCTGCGTCCTCACGACGGTCTGCGCCTGGTATCCTATACCAATGCTCAACGTGCGAAAAATAGAGCCCCTTTTGCGCATAGTTGGTTCTGCGTCTGCTATCGTAGTAAGGGCTGATTTGTTCCTTAACAGACCGTCATGTGTTGGCTCTGCATGGGCGGTACACATGACGGTTGTAAAATGTGCCTGGTGAAGTGTTGCTGTGGCACGGTTGGGGCTGGTCTGTTCTTGGTGTGTGTGGCATCACCTAGCCTTGACAGCATGAACCCGGAGCCGAGCCTTGACGGTGCCCGGGGAACGTTCCCGAAGTGCGTGGGCACGTGCCACGGACACAAGGCTGACACGGCTCCCCCTACTGTCAAGGCACACTGGCGTTTACGGTGATGCTTGTGGGTGGGACTGTGTTTGACAGAGGGGATGTGTTGCGGTATGCTTTTGGTAAGGGTTTCTGTTGGTTCTTGCGCTGTGCTGTGACTTTGCATCCCTCAATGCATACAGTGCGTAGGTTCCCGGAAACGTTCCTTGTGCATGGTGTTGTCGGTGACGACTGGCAACACTTTTTCTATGCCCTTATTCGATATTCTTCCTCTGCCGAAAATTAAATTTTTTGCAAGGTGAGTCAAAAGTGTTGCTATTGTCAAGTAGCCCTCCGGGCGGTTGGCTGTCTGAGAGGGTGGAAAATTTGTTCCTCTCTCCTGCTTTTTTCCTTGGTTCGAACGTACGAACGTGGCGCCACACGCAACGCTTTCTGTGGCGCCACCGCATTCCCGGGTGCCCTATTTCCGTGGTTCTCTGGCGGCGGATACCGTGATTCTTCCTTGTTTCCGTTTCCGAAAGGAAATCCTTGGCTCCGCCGTGGAAGGCACCCCTAAAGGGGTTCAGAAGCGCTACGCCCGGCTTTCCAATCTGCTCTATGGTTTTCATGTCACCAACTATGTTTTAGGTTCTCACCCGCAAAAGACGTATTTTTCGCACAGTTGCTAAACGCTCACGGGGAAGTAAATTCCCCTACCGCATCAACTCTGTTCGTCCTTGATAGATCAGATATTTTTATTTATGACTGTCACTCTTTCGATTCCAGTGTTCGGACGGAGTAACAGTCACTACGGGCTGTAATATCTGCCTATCTGCGTCCTCACGACGGTCTGCGCCTGGTATCCTATACCAATGCTCAACGTGCGAAAAATAGAGCCCCTTTTGCGCATAGTTGGTTCGGCGCCTGCTATCGTAGTGAGGGCTGATTTGCGTAACGGTGATAATTAACTCATTTACCATTTCTGTCCGTTCGATAATTCCGTCCCATTCTCCAGGGTACTCACAGTTCGCAATAATATATTCATCCACAGTAAAATGTTCGTTAGTACAATGCCAATTTACATAGGCATCCTTGTGGAAATATTTTCTGATTTCTTCCTCATCCTGAGCAAGAACAGCTTTCCAAAATTGCTTTATATTCATTCTTTTCTCCTCACAATTACCAATTTTCTTAATTCTGCAAACTGGAATCTGTCGCTTTAATACCCGTGGTCAACATGTTCCCAATTCCCACTGTCATTCCTAATTAGAATCCATTTCCAATCATCATATGTTGAATCCGGATTAAGCGAACCATCCCCGCCTGATGAGTCTACATCGAAAGATGATAATATTACGATTGCTTCATCCGCGTCATATTGTTCAGCCCATTCATAAAATTCATCGGCGTATGTATCTCCGGGATAGGACAGTTTTGTCAGTGTGCAGCCGTCAAATTCGTTGCCGAAATAGTCTTTTACTGTTTGGAAAGCCGCCTCAATATCACTGTCTGAATATATTTCCGATGGTTTCCAATCAGGAATTTGAACATTGTCAATATTCCCACCACTATTCTTTCCACCACAGCCGGCAAGAACAAAAATCATTATCAAAGCTGTCAGAAAACAGAATAAAGTTTTCCTATTCATTTTTCGATACCTCCTACGAATTCCGATTTTTCTATCCTGCACATTCTTTACATCATCCAGACTGCTCTGCAGTTTATCAATATCGCTGTAATATAACTTTCCCTGTGAATTACCAAGCTTTACTGCCTGATTAATATTATTTGCAATACCGGCAATAACACGGATTACCAATAACCTCTCTTATACTAATTTCAACAAATTATAAATAACAATAAATGTGATAGCTACAAAAGCTATTGTTCCCAAACAACCAGCTGTCCGCTGTGATCCTTGACTTGCTTCTTCCTTGCAAACGCTCTTAGAAGGGTTATTCGAATCATAATAAACCGTTATTGTTTAAGGGAACTTTACAGCTACCATACCTGGTGACTGAAACGTAATTTTCTTTTTATATGAAATACCATTAACTTTATACTCATAGGTGCATTTCATTCTATCATTTTTAAAGTTTGCGTTTCCAGATTCATCGTGATGCTGTATAAATAAAGTTGACACCTTATTCTCAAGGAATTCATGTATAATA
>NZ_JBOKRY010000008.1:0-110513 GCF_051972595.1 Simiaoa sp.
TCCATTTCTCCGTTTGGAGAAACTCCGATGCACTCAACAGGCTAAAGCCCATAATTATAAAAACGGGAGTATAACCACTCCCGTTTTCTAATTATCTTACTTGTGAGAAATGTGTCGAAAATTTCTTAACCCAATTTAATAGTTTATTCAGACTAATTATCCGAAAATGCTATTAATAACTCTCCAATTGTATCATATACAGAGAAATCCAACTCGTCATCTCCTAGCTCCACACTATAATAATCTTCTAAATCAACAATTAAAGAAACAAATGACAAAGAACTAATCTCTAACACACTTAATAAAGTATCCTCTGTTATTGCATCTTGATATTGTGTATATTTTTTTATTATTTCTTTTATTGCTTTATCCATTATTCTAGTTAACTCCTGTACAATCTTTCAAAATTATATCCAAAACATTTCTATAGTGACTATTTAAATAAAAATGCCCTCCCGAGAACTCCTCATACTCTACAGCTCCTGTAAAATAATTGTCCCAATTACTTATTGTTGTTAATATCGTATCATCCGTCTTGCTCCAAAAAATCCTCGCATGTATATCTAACTTAACTGGCTTTAGACATAGGTACTGTTCTAGAAGATGGAAATCCTTTTTTATCCTGTTTAAATAAATCTTTGCAAACCTTTTATTTCGATAAATATTATTATTCTCATCTCCGATACCTAGTAAGTGCTGTACCAATTCATCATCAGAAAAGTTATAGGAATGTGAAGACAAGGGTTCATCCCTCGACGAAATATAAAGATGTATTGGCAATTTGATATTTTTCTGTCTCATGCTAACACATACTTCATATGCCAACAGACCACCCATACTATGCCCAAAAATTGCATAGGGTTCCTTAGTGATGTACATATAAATTTTATTTAAAACTTCTTCTCGCAGCTCGTCAAAACTTTCTGCTATTTTTTCTTTTTTACACTTTCCTCTCCCGTTGTACTCTATAGGAACAATTTCAATATCTTTGTTTTCTGTATATGCTATAAATTTATCGAAGTATCTAGAGTCTCCTCCTGCATGTACTAAGCAAAATAGCTTCATACGCTTCCTTCCTTTTCTCAATTAACCTATACCACCTGCTCCTTACACAACGATATACCCATAATGTTACACATTTCCCATTCTGGAAGTATAATTTCTCTTATTTTCTTTTTGCTTTTTAATGGAACTTCTGTAGCATAAATATTCCCTTTCCTCACTTTTCCCTTTGACATAAAATCTAATGTCAATACTATCTCCTCCCCAAATAAAGTCTTATAAGAACCTGAGTTAGTTAGTGCAAAATTAACCTCTTCTTTTGAGTCGTCCTCATATAACACCGTTAAGCATCCAGCATACCCTTTATACACAGCGAATCCCATAAGCATTATACTACTATAAAAATTCACATCTATTGCAATATTTTGCCCTTGACAAGAAATATTATCAAGTTCCTCCGAATAAATATCCGGCATTTTAAACTGCATATTCTTACAAGTAATTTGTGCTGTGGGGCGTACAGTATCAGATATATAATACTCTATTTCTTTAATATTGAAATTTGCTTTTAGTTCGTTCTGTGAGTTATGAAATGCACAATTATTAAAATATTTTCTTAAATCTATTTCAACAATCTCAAAACTAGTATTATCTTCGCTCTTTATATAATTTGTACTCAAAAGAGTATTGTTCAAAATATTCTGTATTTGATCTCTTATTTCTCTTTCCTGCGTTGCCAAATTTCGTATTTTCTCGGCAACATTTTTTTTTGCAGTTAAAAAGTTATCTCTACTTTTACAACACCCCTTTATAAGCGTATACCTCATCCTTATCCATGCCTGAGCACTTTGTTGGAACAAATCAGAGATTAGATTTAATGAATCCATTTCATATTTGTTTGCCATATACTTTAACACATCAACCATACACAACCGAAGACGACCTATATAATCCAGTCCAGAAATCATAGGATGAAATCGCAAAGATTCCATATCATATTCTTTCCCATCGGAATCTATAAATATATCAAATTTCTCTTCAATTATCTCGGCAAAGTAGTATATTGAATCAAACATATCACCTATATCATCTCTTCTTTGAACTTTATCCAACATCATTTTTAGCACCGTATTAATTTCAACATCCGTAGCCGCATTTCCAATATCAAATTTTTCAATACTTAACAGTATCTTCTCTAGTTCTTTTTTCTTCAATTGTACAACGTCAAGTGTCCATGGTGGATCTAAAATATAAACATTTTTTTCATCATAACCTATCAGCAGAACAGGATGTTCATGTGCAGTTTCCGGGTTCATATAAGTTCTATGATAAGGCAAGCCAATCGAAAAAACATTCAATACAACAGGAATATTATCTGCCAAACTGTTATATATATCATTTAAATAATCAGCAAAATCACTATGCGTTATTAATTCATCATTGATACCAAAATAATTGTTCAAACAATATTCCAAGGTATTTTCTTCTAAATTAATATATTCATCTACTCTTTTGACATTATTTAAATTTACTCTAAACCCCCATGAAGAGGACAAGAGCAACATATAATCTCTGCCAATATAATTGAGGAAGCTAGCATAGATATCTTCTTTCATCCTAAGTGCTGGTGTTCGAATTGGTTTAATATTAAGTATCATTTTGCCTCCCACTCTTCTTCAATCTATAAATAATATCACACACATGTTTCTAATAAATCTCTTTATAAATCAAACGATTTAATTCCATTCTATTCGCCCGGAGTATATCTTCTTTTGCATATCCAACACAAATTACAGCCATAAGCTCATATGTTTTAGGAACATTAATAATTTTATTTACTTCTGCTTCCTTTTCTAAAATTTCTCCGATCCAGCAAGTACCTATATCCATCGATGCTGCCTGCAAGCAGATATTTTCAATTGCTGCTCCGATAGCTTGTAAATCCTTTTTATAATTATAGGAATTTGTTTTATCTAAATATATTACAATGAATGTATCTGGGTCTTTCATCCATTCTTTATATATAGAGCAGCTAGCAATTTTATTTTTTGTCATATTCTCTTTTACAATAACAAATCTCCAAGGTTGTCCGTTTTTTCCTGAAGGTGCCCATCGTGCACTTTCCAATATTGTATAAATGTGTTGAATAGGTACTGATTTTGGCAAAAACTTTCTACAACTTTTTCTCTTTTTTAGTAGCGAATGAATTTCACCCATTTTCTTTCTCTCCTATAGCAATCCTTATATTATTATCATTCTTTCTTGATAAATAATCTTGACTCAAAAAAATTATATATAATTCTATTTTCGATCTCTCTGAATTGCTTTGATAATTGATTAAAAATTTAAAAAGTTTTACACGTTACTACTAATTTTAGATTATTAATATTCCTTTTTACCAAGAAAGGCGATTATTCCAATTTCTTTAATAACCCTCTCTTCTACATTGTTCGTATATTATTTCCATCCGCTCTAATGCTTTTCTCTTAATCTTTTTTTGAATACATATTATTTCGTCAATCAAAGTATTTATCTTTTCAATATCATAATTTCGTCGAAGATTCATATATTCTAACCTTAAGTATATATGCTCTATCATTTCTATTTCATCACGCATAAACTCACTTATTCCATAAGATCCAAAGAAAGCCTGCAATCTTTTTACTACGACTCGATATATCCCTATACAATCCCGGATTTTCTCACACTCAAACCATATATTATGAGCTAAAATGGATTGTGAGTTCAGTTTCTGTTCAAGTTGAAATAAACTTTCTTCATTTACTACTGCAGAAATATCATTATTGATAAGTCGAATATCTAAAACATATTCTTTTCCTGCATATTTTAATAAATCTTTATATTCCAGATTACCTGTAAGATAAGGGCGGTCATTCACATATGAATACTTATCATCGACATCTTTATAAACCATAATAAAATGGTCATTTCTCCATGTATTTATATTCAATAATCCTCTTGTTGCATCATCCTTCAATTCCATTAGAAAGACAAGTTTTTTCTCTATATTTTCCACGTTTTTTAGTTCTAAAGGAACTAAATTCAACATTCCATTTTGAATCAATGTGTTTTGAATACGCTCTATAAATTTAATAGAACTATATTCCTGTCCCTCTAGAAATAGATAATTGATTATTTCTTCAATATCAACATAGCTTTTGAAAAAAATCCTTGCCCAATTAATGGTATCTTTGCATAATATGTATATAATATAATCTTCAACACAAGATAACCCAAATTCATTATGAAAATAGCTTTCTCGAAAATTCATATTTTTTCCTCATAATATTCTTTATTTTTATCCAATTAACTCACCTTTTCTCATGTTTTAATTATGACTAGGCCGTCTTGTCCCAAGTTGCATATGGCAACCTAACCTCTCCTGCCATAAATAATCACATACGCATCAAAGTCCATAATTCTCTCTTATTCATAAAAGAAAGTTGTGATGTTCCTAAATTGAGTCATCTGCTATGGTGATGTAAAATCTGACTTTTGCTCTCTATATTTTTGTATTTCTCCCTGTTCCTTTCCATGCAACGAATGTCTTCCGGAATCTCATAGTTCTTTCCTTGTAACTGCCTATGAATGTCAGGAATCATCTTCTGCAGATCATAAATCACTTCATTTATTTAAATTGAATAAAAAACTCTTACCAGCTTACATCTGACGGCAATCGCAAATTGTTTGCTCTGATTATGAAATATTCATGTAATGACCAGAACTTTAACTTTCCAACTATCAACAGAATCTCTATGCCTAACAATACCTCTCGTAGCTTACTTTGACCTCTTTACTTATATCCATTTGTCCTTTACGCTTTTCTAAGCAATTCTCACTTAATAAAATTCCTGCCAACTTTTAACTTTTATCTCTGTCTAGGCAATTTGAAATCTCTCACATTACCCACTTTAATCAGGAATCCGGCTACAGTAAGTACTTCTATATCTTTAATAACAAGCCTCTGTTCGCTTTGGGGCAACCTTTTATCTCATCCTTATCAGAATTTAGCTATATTTTTTTGTATTCGTAATCCTCAAGTCAAAATTTCATTTCATACCTTGTAACTACAGAACTTTTCTATAAACCGGCGCTTTTCTTGATGTCTTACAAAGGGGCGTTGCCCCTTTTCATCCTGACAACTATATACCACGCCGAATTAGTTCCTGACTTACTTCGCAGTACAAGCAACTTTTAAAAGTAGCATACTGCTTCGTTCTTCATAGTCCCAAATATTTCCATGCCATGAGGGAAAAATATAGCAAACCATCTAGCACGTATTTAACTATATCTTTGTTCAATTTTATTAATATAACAAACTGTTTTTTCATAATCCCAATTCACATTATTTAGTACAATACCTTTACATCCCTTACTGATGATATGTGAAATATCCATAATATCCGATCTAGATGGTATATATAAATTTGTATGACTAAGCAAAATATCTGTTGCACATAATACTGTTTTATTATGCTTCTTGCATACATTAACAATAGTGTTAAAGTTATCATATAGTCCTACACTGTCACACAATCCCAAATCTCCTCTTGCTACCAGTACACCATCTGATACCTTTACAATATCCTCGATATTGTCCATAGCCTTTAAGGTTTCAACTTTAGAAATAACTTTACCACCGTTTTGTATATATTTATGTAACTCAATTACATCATCCGCACTTTCCACAAAAGAAAGTAAAAAATCTAACGGTTCCTCTATTGTCAAAGTCTTTTTCCAAGCATTAACTTTACATTTGATTAGTTCCAGATTGATACTCTTAGTTTTTCCAATTTCAAATGTACCTAATGCTTTTACTGTTATTCTATCACCGTCAACAGCAATAATTTCAAAACCTCCCTCGCCATCTCCATATATCAATATTTCACCAACCTTATGTAAGCCAGAATTTATTTGCTCAACACAGATTAAGTTTTGTTGTCTACTTAATTTTTGATCAGCTATTATATGATATATTTCATTATTTTTTACGATACCACTAAAATTCATATCAAGAATTCGATCTTTATTATTTGGATATGGGATATCAATAACAATTCTAATATTTTTATTTACCTTATTTCTAATTGAAATTACCCTTTGAATCACATCATAAGCTTTATCGTCTGAGAATTTACATAAATTAATTCGTATTCCATAAACCCCACACGCATTTGCACTTGACAATTTATCATAATACCATCCATCATCACCATAATAATTTAATGTCGAGTATATTTTAATCATTGTTTATTTATTTAATCCCCTTCCTTTATGCCTAAATAATTATTACCAATACCTATATAACATTAATCAAAAGTATCTAAATAAATAAGTACTTTCATATACTCATTCCGATTACTTATTTGATAACCTAGTTTTACTATTTTTTTTACGCGATTAATCATATTCGTCATCACATATTTTTTTGTTTCTTCAAAAAATAATAGATTAATTCCGCAAACCATATATATGATACCATCAATACGATTTGTGACAAATTCATTTTTCCCTAATCTATTGCATAGCAAACATTCAACAATATTCTCATTAATAGGAATTCCCAAATCATCTATTTCCGTAGAATTAATGCACATATCAAGGTTGGATACAATATCGCAATCAATTACTTTTTTCACTGTGGTTTTCAAATAATCAACTTTACCAAACAATTCTGATTGATTATAATATGCTTCCAAATCCGCATCCACGGAGGAATCCCTATCGTGAAATTTTGCAGCTGCTAAAATACATTCATTCACGCAATAATTATTTTTCAAATAATTATAACCACTTTCCGTATGGGGCATTGCTTCTTCTGATGCATCAATAAAATATCCAATATCATGCAACAGCAAAGCACCTGTTTCCTCATCCGTAACATTGCCGAATATCTTTTTTGCATATTCAACCATTTCGTATGAATGTATATATTTTTTTGATAAAAAGCGAATCCTATTAACATTAGCGATATTAATCAGATTTTCTGCGTAGCACTTTTGTAATATATTATAAAAATCTATCTTCATCTAAATTATCTGTATACGAAATCAATTGGTCTGTTAATATCATCTTCTACAAGAGGCTTATAAATATCAAATTCTTCTTTTAGTACAATCAAACATTCCAAACACTTCCTTACCTCATCAAGATCCGCAATGGGCGATGTTTGATATGCCTTTAATGCACCTATATATTTTTCCATACCAAATAACTTAAAACTTTTAGAAAATGATATCTTAAAATTAACTTTTCTATTCTCCAAACTTTCGTTTAGATATAAGAAAAACCTGTGATTATAATCTTGAATAAATTCTGCTTTTTCCATCAACAACTCATTAGTAATTTCCATTCCATCTAAGCTTTTGGGAAGAGCAATAAACAAAGAAGCAAAGCCTTCTGTTGCATTATTCAAAACGCAAAAATCTTTCTGCTGATTAAGAAATTCTCTAATGAATTCCCCCTCATAAAATACCTTATAAAGAATTTCCTGATAACCCTCATATCCAAACAATCTTAATGCTGTAAATGCTGCAACAGGACCTATAGAAGATCTTGTCAATTCCAAAGAATATTCAAAAGGAGAATATTCGCCGCATTTAAGGGTACTATATTCTCTATCCTTATCACCAAGTCCCTGTAAACATGTTCTATCGCTTACCATCAATATACTTGAAACATAAGGACAATATCCCGTTTTATGAAAATCTGCACCATACGAATCCGAATATTTAATATCTTTAATTCGATTATACATTCTTTGAATTTTCTTTTTGGTTCCGGTTGGAATATTTAATCTATTATTTTCAAAATCATATTTTGAATAAAAAAGCCATGCCCAACCAATAACAGCATCCACATGTATATGGGGCATATAATTAAGATTATATTCTTCAACAAGTTTCTGCCTGAGATCATATACTTCCTTAATTGGATCAACCAAATTCTCGTTTGTTGTTCCACCACTAAGCATAATACAAGCCAGTTTTTTTCCAGCCTCTATTTTATCTCTTAAAATGTTTTCCAAAATTTCCATATTCATTCTTCCATCAGAAGCAACAGGAATAGTAATATGTGAATTTTTTCCAAGACCTAACCAATCACAAATCTCTTTATGACAAGGGTGTGCCTTTTCAGATGAAACAACAAAAAAATCATCTACCTTAACTCCATCTGTTTTACATTTAGAATTTATTTTATTTATTGCCATTTTTACAGCATATAAATTTGTACCTTTTCCACCAAATGTAAAAATGCCTGAACTATTATCAGGTTTCCAGCCTGCTAGTTTGGCCATCATTCTTACGACAGCGAGTTCCATTGCAAGCATATAACCTGTAGGCTCATCTTGAGAACAATTAGGATTATAGAGAAGACTATATAAAGCAGTTGCGATGCTCGCCAAATTGGCAGGTGGAGTTATATTTAACATGCATCCACTATGTTCCCACTTGATCGCTCTCTGAAAATATTTTGATATCTCATCAAATACCTCAGAAACCTCTTTAGATTTTTCTTCAATCCTATCCTCTTTTATAAATTCTGAATATTGAAGCTTCTCTCCTGCCAACACTGGATAATCCCCTGTATCATAAACAGAAATTCTATCATATAACATGTTAAACATATTGTTTATATTATTTATATCTTCCTTTTTTCCTTTAAAAAACTGTTCTTCTATTTTCACTTATCTATCCTCCTCACAGGGATTCAATATCTTGTATAAATTGTTGTCAACTATTTTTTGACTAATTATATTATTGCATTTATATATTTTCTCTCGAGTCTCAATAAAACTAAAGGATTCAACATACTTCCATATATTTTTATTAAAAATTTCCGGATAAATCTCATACTGGTTCGTATACTTTTGGTACAAGGGCATCACCCAGAAATGTGCTGTCATTGGCTTAATATAATGTTCTTCATAATAAACATAAATTTTATCATGAACGGACATCTCTTTTCTCATATATCCAGCAATTAGATTTGCACACTTCATGCACTTTATAAACAATTCAATGGGCATATCTACAATTTTGTCATATCTTTTTTTTGATGCCACAATATAAAATCCCGGTAGGGCTAATTTTGCATCTTGACGGACTACAATATCTTTATCTTCATATACTGGATTCATTGCAGAATCTAATATACTTCGATATTTTTCCATAAAATCGCCTCTTGAAAGCGAACTGTCTGCATATATGCACTGAAAATTTTTGCTACCACCCAAATTTATATAATATTTCTTTCCTTTTTCCGCTTTTACAGGCAACTCGGATTCATCAAAAACCTCAAGAATTTCAATATCGTCTATATTATCCATAGTGATAAGCTCCATTTATTTTAAAGCAATACCTTCCCATAATGTAGTATTTTGTATTCTCTCTCCAGGTACTGTTAAGATCATTTCAACTAATAAGACATGTACTCTTCTATATTTTCCCTTATAGAAATATACAGCTTACTTTCATTCTCTAATAATTCATTAATATTCGTAGGAATATAATCAATATACTCTGCAAGATATCCGGAAAATTCATCTGGGTCTACCCCTAGTTCCTCTAATACAGAAATATAAGCTGGAAGGAAATATGTTGTATCTTCTTGTTTATATATTCCAACAAGCTGAATCCCATTCTCCCAGTATCCCTTTCGTATGCCATAAACAAGTTGTGAATATCTCTTTACTATATCCATGTCTTCCTCCATGTCAGAATCTTCCAGAGACAAGGTAAGTGCTCCAACAACTTTTACCCCTTCAATTCCCTTGGTTACAACCATACTTTTATACTTGAAGAAAGAGATATCTGGATAAATATTTACATATATGTTATCATCTTCACTTTTCATATTCTTACCTTTATATTCTTCTTGTACAGTTTTCCCTATATACTTCAAAATCAATCCGTGTGGTCCATTTATTGTATACATTTGCGACCGAGTCCTTTAAAAAATTGCCGATCATAATGTCTTCAAAATGACCTAATTCAACTTCTGTTGGAACAACAATATCTCCATTTGGCTGGATCATAAAATACGCCCTGTTTCTTGAGTTTTTTCTGACGAATTCGACCTTAAATTGTTGGTTATTGATTTCTTCAAAATACTCTAAAATATCTTGAATGGATTCTATATCAACGTTTAATTCATCCCGATTTTCATATCCTCTGCCTTCTGCAACCAATTCATAAATTTTCCACTGCATCACATTGTATTTACTAATAAATTCATACATTTTTTTAAAATGCTCAATATTAGCATTCTTGCTAGTCATAACTGTTGCAATTTTTATTTTGATTTTATTTCCTAATTTGTTATTTCTTTCAAGAATAGCAACAATTTTATCGAAATTATCAATTGGCCTACCATTACACGCATTAGATATATTATTGTATCCATCTAATGGTAACGACATTCTACCGACGCACTTCTCAATAATATCCCTGTATTGATCATACATAAGTCCATTTGTTGATAATGATATTTCAATTCTATTACTATGTAACATCTGAAGAATGTCGCCGATATTTCTATTTAAAAGCGGCTCTCCACCAGTTACACAAACTTTCCTGCAATTTAATTTCTTTATACATTCTACTATATCCTTATACTTAACATTATTTATGCATTCAACCCTATTCGAAGCGTAACAAAACTCACACGCACATTGACAATCTGTTATAATCTTCCAATCAATAATTTCTATATCTTCTTTTATTTCTTTCACCTTTTCAACAATCTCAGTCTTTAACATATATTGACTTAGAAACTTCTGAATTTCTAAAACTCTATCATAATTATCATTGGAAACTATACAAATTTTTCCTTTGCTTCCTACCCAGATACATATCATATAACATTCTTCCAGTGATAACTCATTTAAAGCCTCATACAATATTCCTGCAACATATCCTGGTAAATGCTCTTCATCATCATAGAGATATAAACAATATCTTCCAGAGTTCGAATACTTATTTTCTATATTTTCATTTGCATTCAACATATTTCCAATTTTATGCAAACATTCTGTCAAATCCTTCAAAGTTAACTGACTATATCTGTTCAACTTGTAAATATTCATAGGTTCATCTATAGTTGCATAAGTTTCAATTTTATTCAGAACATGAATATCCTTTTTATATTCATAAACACTCCTCGGTGCATGTATACAATTATCCAATGAATTTAAAGCGTATTTGTTTCGTATAAATCTCTTTATACTATGGACTTTATTAAGCGCATCTTCTCCCTCTATTACATACAAAACTAATTCTTTATGGGTAAATCTATCAGCCATTATGTTAAACATAATATAGTCAGATACTAAATATCCCCATAGGGCAACAATATCGTTCTTTGTCAAAATAACCTTATTGGTATTCTCTATTCTCAGACCCGCTTTGTTTACCATTTCAACTATTTTTGTCACAACCTCAGGCCGATTTATTGCATCTGGTTTTAACAAAATAAATGATTTTTCTTTCATAAATTATATACTCTTCTTTCGCCAATTTAATCCCTTTAAAATTCCATTAAACTCGATATATCTTCTTAGGACGAACGATTTTACCTGATGCATTACGCTTAAAATCTTCAACAATATTTACAATATGTGGCATCATATATCCTTCTACCTTATTTGCAATTTTTTTCCTAAGCGCCAATATATCCTGATTATCCCTATCACTTAAAATTACATCTGCACATATCTGCTCAACATTATCAATAATCACACCATATACCAAAACTTCTTTAACATCATCTATACCCAAAATACAGTTCTCAATATCTCTTGGATAAATATTTAATCCACCTTTAATTATCATGTCATCACTTCTACCAACGACATACAAATATTCATTATCTATATATCCAACATCGCCCGTATCAAACCAATCACCATACTTTCGCTCCTTAGTCTTTAATTCATTTTTATAATAACCCTTCATTAAATATGGTGTTTTTATCCAAATACGTCCAATTTCTTTATTCGCCATAACGTTAAATGGTTCTTGTTCAGATACAATTGATATCTCAACATTTTTGAGCGGAATGCCGACGGAAGATGGTATTGTGTCAAATTTATCTGCCGGTAAATAGGATACACGAGGTCCAGCTTCTGTGAGTCCATACACATTAAAAATCATAGCATTAAATGCTCTTGAAATAGACTTAGCACGCTCTGGTAAAAGATATTCTCCACTTAAGGCAATTACTTTTAACTGAGTCTGCTTCTTCTGAAAAATTAAAGCCTCGGAAATTCCTTTAAATATTGTTGGTGTTCCACACATAACAGTTATGTAATTAGAACATAGAATTCTGCTTAAAACAATTGGATTGTATGTGTCAGAATAAAATAATATGTTGCATCCATTATAAAGTGCCGTTAACACCTCACCAACTATAACAGCACAATGATATAACGGTCTAGCGACCAAAACTGTATCATCCGATGTTATTGGAAAATACTCAGATATTGCAATACAATTACTTCTAATTGCTTCTCCTTCAAACATACTTGCTTTAGGCATACCAGTGGTTCCAGATGTACACATCATCAACTCAATTCCTACTAAATCTTCATCCACCCCTTCACATTTACACTTGTTAGGCATAGTCTTTAAGAAATAAATGGGGGCTTTAACATCAAGTTGTATCTCTGGATCATCTGTCAAAATTAAATCCGGTGATACAGCTTCAATGCTTCTTTTACATTGTTCTATTCCATAATGGATAGACATTGGTACAGCAATCATATCCATTTTCCAGCTAAAAATTAAAGCCTTAAGTTCTTCTATGTTATGCCGACATACTACTAGACATTTTCTTCTCCGATATGTATTTATATCAATTTTGTTTATATAGCTGTCGATTTCCTCAATGAATTCCTTATAACTATATTTATCACCTTTATATTCTTCTATAAAGGATTCAGGATTTTTCCTTATACATTCCTCAATAAACTTGCCAATCTCACCCACTATTAACCTCCCTTGCTTATCTTATGCAAATCCATACTTCTTCAGTAGTTCTCCTATGGATGAGACACTCTGAAAATGACTCTGATTAATATCATCATCATCAAAAGCAATGCCAAACTCTTCCTCGAGAGAAATTACCAGTTGTACCTTAGAAAGAGAATCTATTCCATACACTTTAAGATCCACATTGTCCTCAATAAATTCTACCTGTTCTAACATTTCCGCTATACATTTTTTAATTCTTTCGTTAATCATTTTTATCCACTCTTTCATAGTTTTTACAATTAAAGGACAAATGGATGTGAATACTCTAAGTGTTCAACCCTGTTATCACTGGCAAACCAGTCGATAAAATCCATATTATACTTATATACTTTCTTGTCCATAGGACTTACAATTTCTTTAAGGTATGTAATATCCTCAGGCTTTATTTTCTCAAGAACCTTCTGATATCCATCAATATCTCCAAGGCCTCCATAAATATTCAATGCATTATACAACGCATAATAGCACTCCTTCTTTACTCCATAATTATTGATTTTAGTAACAAGGATATCCGGTAGTTTATCATTTACATTCTTTTTTAAAACATTATAAATATCATTAAATTTATATAAGTTAAGATCTTTTCTTCGTTCCACCCAATCCCAAGTGGTTGCCTCCTTGTACAGATGCAGACATAAGTGAATAAGGAAATCTGCTGGTTCAAGTGTAACCAAAGTAGCATTTTCTATAGGAATTTCGACTCTATTCTCCAGCATTTTCGTTATGATACCGTCGTCCTCCATCGGCTTATAATCCAATGAAAAATTAATATCAACATTGATATATCCTTCTTCTGACATTTTTACAAAAGGAATAGTTTCCCCAAAATTCATTTTTGACATTATGATGTCCATTCTAGATGCTTCCTTGAATTCTCCATTAACCACTTCCCCTTGCCTAAATCCATTACTCTGAAGGAGCTTTTTACATGCACCGATGTTTTTTTCATTAATCAAGATGTCTACATCATTTGATACTCTATCACCAAGATTATATATGTTAGTAATAAGGTAGGCCCCCTTCAATAATGCATACGGGAAATCTGCATTTTTTAAAATATTGCTTACCTTGTTGATATTACTAACGCATAATTCTGCCTTACTAATATTGTCCTTATACATAACCTCAAAAATTTTGGAATACTCACCAAACTTACTGCATCCAGCATTGAGAAGATTTCTGTATGCAATATTTCCTATTCGATTAAGAATTATCTTTCCAAATATTTTTTCTCCAATAGTATTGTCAAAATATAGTTTTTCATCATTATATACATCTGACATTTTAATCAATTCCCGACTTATTTCTCGATTGTCCATAACTTAAATACCTTTCTTTTGTAATATTAAATATTTTTTTGCAATACAAGTTGCATTAACTCTTTCTATATATACCTGTTTTTCAAGCGGAAATACTCCAACTTTGTTTTTACTGTTATCAATGTTCCTCGATGTAAATAAATTAAACAATTATTTGTAGAAAAGACTCCGTATTCAAATACGGCTCGCCAGTATTCTAACGATCCCTATTACAGTTCATAGATTCTCTGATTAATACAACACCATAAGATACCCTGTGTACTTGTCCATAAATAAAAAACAGGCATAAAACAAGTTCCACTATGTATACATGAAGGCATATACAAACTCCTACGGCTTTATTACGGCATAGTAAAAAACACTTGAATTCTCTTCCATAATAGTAAATCGCCTACATAAGTCTACTAGGCTAGTAGCCAGTTAGCTGTACATCTCTTTTTGTATACATATTTACAGTTGCTTGCTCTATCTCTATTCCTTAGTACTTCATCGACTTCTTCAAAATGGAATTTGTGCTTTTATTTCTACATACAAATTTTTACATTTAAATTATTAAAAAAATTTTATTATTTTTCCTTTCACACATGAACCCTCTATTGTTCAAGTCGTCATTACTTTTTGTCCCTAGATTTTTCTAATTGTCAAAGGTATACTACTCAAAAAATACTTGCTAGATTCGAAGAATTAAGAAACACTTCTAATTAACATATAATAGACAGAGGTGTAGCATGAAATTTAAAGTTCCGATAATAAAGCTGGCAGAAAGGCCGAATCAATCAAAATCGCTTTCTCAACATTGATACCTTTTAGAGCATAATAAAAACATTCCGGTAAAAGCAGGTGGAAATTGATGAAGATTCACATGCTCCTCGGTCAACCAGCCCAAATAAAAACTTGCAAGTCATAAAACCGAATGCAAGCAAAGCTCTGATTTTATATCATTCTACTCACGGACTCTCCCAAGTTTACAGAGCTGAAGAATGCAGACTAGATGGAAGGAAAATTTTTTATATATTACGGTCTGGCAAAATGCATTTGGGACATACTCTTCTATGTAGGGAAGCGTATCAAGTTCTGATTTCAAACAAAATAGCCTGTGCATTGCCAACGGCATCTTGTATTGATCATAAAATTGGATAAAAGAATATGCATTGTCTCACCGAAAATCTCATATTCACTCATGGGACTGTACTTATTAAAACTCAAGTGAATTTAGAGTTGATAGGTGATTCATTATATGGTAAGACTCCCAATATATTATTTTGGGGATAGGGATGATTACCTAATACTTTATTTTTATGAAAGGAGAGAACAATGACATTTAAAGAAAAAGAAAAAAAAATTGATGAAATTTTATCAAGAGGTATTATAGTGGAGATTCTACCTTCTAAGGAAGAATTCAGAAAAGCTTTATTAGAAAAAAAATTAACCTTCTATATTGGCGCAGACCCCACGGGAGATTCATTGCATTTAAGCCATGCAAAGAACTTTTTGCTTCTCGAAGAATTCAGACAACTTGGGCATAATGTAAATGTTTTGTTTGGTGATTTTACTGCGTGTATTGGAGATCCTAGTGATAGAGAGTCTTCAAGAACAATGCTTACAAGAGAAAAGGCTAGAGAGAATGCGTCAAGTTGGGTTAACCAAATTTCCCGAATCATAAACTTTGATGATCCAAAAAATCCTGCACATGTAAGATATAATAGTGAATGGATTGATCAGCTAACTCCTCTTAAGATGGTTGATTTATTTACTCATACAACTGTACAACAACTTATTGAACGTGATATGTTCCAAAGAAGACTCGAAGCTAGTAAGCCCATTTATTTAAATGAATTTGTATATCCCATGTTTCAGGGATATGATAGTGTCGCTATGGATGTTGATGTTGAATTGTGTGGTACTGACCAGATATTTAATGCTCTTATGGGTAGGTCACTTGTCCGTGATTTCAACAATAAAGAGAAGTTTGTAGTAGCAGTTAATCTTATGGCAAATCCTGTTACGGGTGAGCTTATGTCTAAAAGTAACGGAACGGGTGTTTTTCTTAAGAGTGGTGCTGTTGATATGTTTGGTCAGCTAATGCAGCAGCCAGACGAAATGATTGAAATCATTCTTGTAAACAACACTAGAATTTCATTAGAGAAGATAAAAGAACTTGACATTCCTAATCAACCTCTGGAAGCTAAAATGTTTATGGCATATGAAGTAACAAAAATCTTCCATGGTGAAGATGCTGCAAATAATGCAAAGGAAACTTTTGTAAGCACATTTAGTAAGCGTAAGTTCCCCGAAAATGCTCCAATTGTAAATACCGAGAGTGAAACAATCGGGATCCTTGATTTAGTATGCAAATGTATGCCTAATGAGAGTAAGAGTAATGCTAGAAGATTGATTTCTCAGTCATCTGTTAGTATTAATAACGAGAAACATAACGAGCTTGATGAGATTATAGTTATCCCTTCAGATGGTTTTCTTGAGGTGAAAATAGGTAAAAGAGGATTTTATAGAGTTCAACAATAATCAAGAGACTATTTGTTTATAAATTCTATTATCTATATGATTTAAAAATAACTGTGAATGAAAGTTTTTCTGTAAATAAGTATTAGCTAATAGGTCTTCTATGATAAAATCTAAATCATAGGAGGCCTATTATTATGGCAAGAGAAAAGAAACCTGTTCACAAAGTACAAATGACCGAAGGAAAACGGAATATCATTCATCAGCTTTTGGACGAATACGATATCCAGTCTGCTGAAGATATTCAGGAAGCTCTCAAAGATCTCCTGGGTGGCACAATCAAAGAAATGATGGAAGCCGAAATGGATGATCACCTTGGATATGAAAAATCCCAGCGCTCCGATAGTGATGATTACCGGAATGGTTACAAAACCAAACGTGTCAACAGCAGTTATGGCACTATGGAGATTGAGGTGCCACAGGATCGCAGATCCTCTTTTGAGCCTAAGGTTGTTCAAAAGCGTCAGAAAGATATTTCCGATATTGGCAGTAAGATCATATCCATGTATGCCAAAGGAATGACTACCAGACAGATATCTGAAACGATTGATGATATCTATGGTTTTGACGTGTCAGAAGGGTTTATTTCCGACGTGACAGACAAGCTGTTGCCTCAGATTGAAGACTGGCAGAACCGCCCTCTGGATGAAATCTATCCGATCGTCTACATTGATGCAATCCATTATTCTGTACGTGATAATGGGGTGATTCGGAAACTTGCTGCATATGTCATTCTTGGTATCAATACAGAAGGAAAAAAGGAAGTACTTTCCATCAATGTAGGCGATAACGAAAGTGCAAAGTACTGGCTTTCTGTTTTAAATGAGTTAAAAAATCGCGGAGTAAAGGATATCCTTATTCTCTGTGCTGATGGACTTACAGGAATCAAGGAAGCAATTGCTGCTGCATTCCCCAAGACAGAATACCAGCGGTGTATTGTCCATCAGGTAAGAAACACTCTGAAATACGTCCCTGACAAAGACAGGGAGGCTTTTGCCACAGACCTAAAAACCATCTATCATGCTTCAGATGAATCGAAAGCCAGAGAGGCACTGGAGAGAGTCAATGAAAAATGGTCTCCGAAATACCCCAACTCCATGAAACGCTGGTACGACAACTGGGATGCTGTTTCGCCTATTTTTAAGTTTTCAGCAGCGGTCCAAAAGGTCATTTACACGACGAATTCCATTGAATCGTTGAATGTAACATACCGCAAACTGAACCGCCAGAGGAGCGTATTTCCGAGTGATACTGCACAGTTAAAGGCATTGTATCTGTCCACCTTTGAAGCTACCAAGAAATGGACTACAACGATTCGAAACTGGGCGCAGGTATATGGAGAACTGAGTATCATGTACGAGGGACGCCTTCCGGAATAATACCATGAAACACAGGGAAACAGACCTGTGTTCTTGACATGCTATCATTTCGCTGTTATATATAAAAACAAGGCGGAAAGCTTATTCACAAGCCTTCCGCCATTCATTATCATAGAAGATCTACGTATTTACAGAGTTTTCTTCACACACTCGTAAAAAAATGAAAATTTATCGTTCAACGCACTTGCAGACTCACTCAGCTTCCCTCCAGTAAACAAAGACTCATTATATTTTACTAACAACCAAGCAATTATTCACCTTATGTGTCTTCATTGTTCATAACAATTTCTTCATTTCTTATCACCTTATTTTACTCTATAAACCTCAAACTATTTTATACTGTAATGTTCATATTTTTTTCTGTCCTAATCATCAAAATGCAAAAGTTCCCAGCATAGTCCATGGTGAACCATCCCCTGGTTCACCACAAGTGCGCAATATCCCCTTGGTGCTTATTTTAGAATTTCATAGAGCAGACTGCTTCTGCCTCCGTTTTCCCGCCAACGTTGTTTCTTGCGCAGAAAACCTTCTCTCTCCAGATCAGTGATGGCTCGTTTGACTGTGCTGACCGACAGATGCAGTTCTCTGGCAATGGTACCGATTGCCGGATAGCAGGTTCTGTCTTTATTGACACGGCTCTCCAGATACAGATACACCGCAATGGCTCTATGTGGCAGATTTATCTTATAAATTTCTCTTTTGCTCACTTCTCCTCCTAATCTTCTGTGCGTAATGTCTGCCGTCGTCTTTTTGCAGGAGAGGGATCCTGATTCTGTTGCATTCCTCCACTTCTGACTGCAGAATTGTTTTCTACATTTTCGCCACTTTCCATGCAACACATATATCTGCGGATAATCTCCTCTTCTATTTCTCGCTTGTCTGCATAAGCTACTTTTCGTGCCGCCTTTTCCTCGACTTCATACGGTTCTTCAAAGGTGATGCCCCATTTCAGGAACAGCTTCAGTTTCGTACGCATCGGATGGGCTCCTGTCTTGGCTACGATAAAGTTTCCTTTCGGCTGAGACTTTAATTCATCCGCAGTCATTACAGATCTCTGCATCATCTGCAAGGACTGGCTCGGATCATTTTTCCCTCTGTTAACAGATCCTGACAGTACTGTCCTGTTTCCGAGATTTTTAGATAATACTTCCGCAGACTCTGAATTCGGTGCGAACCCGCCGAAGATCGTATCCTGGCAGTTATCGACAATGATCTCCGCTCCTTCTTTTCCATAGTTTTTCTGTAGCTGCGCAAAGGACTGGATCATGGCAACAATGCTCACTCTCCGGGAACGAATTGCAGAAAACATCATCTCGGCACTCTCAATTTTCGGTATGGTTCCTACCTCGTCCCAGAAAAACATCACACGGTTGTCCAACTTACCGCCGTTCTCATCTGCCACCGCAAGGATCTCTCGATAAAGTTGTTGTAAAACCAAGGAAATGATAAAGTATTTCGTATTATCCTCTTCCGGCATCACCAAAAATATCGCTGTTTTCTGCTTACAGAACATCTCTGCATCTATCGCCGTATCAAAGCACAGAATCTGTTCCAGTTCGGAATCCAGGAAAGCATTCAGCCTGGACAGTGCCGTGGAGAGAACTGATTGCATGGACTGTTCTGCGGTATTAAGTGCCGCCCCTGCAAACCACTTTGCTTTATGAGTGTCCGGAAGCTTTGCCATTAACAGTTGGAACTGGTTTTTCCCTTTTACTTTGGAAGGTGCCAGCAGATCCTGTATCAGTTTAAACACGCTGATAATGTGTCTTTTCCCTTCCGGGCAGAATTCTGCTATGAGCAGGATGGCCGCCGTCAGTATTCCCTCCGCCGCATCATAGAAGAAAGCGTTCTGTCCATAACTGGAACTGTCCGCTCCCTGGGATGAGATAATGGTCTTGGCAGTGATCTTCGCATATTTTTCGGCTTTTGCCTTGGCACCCAGATTCGTCGGATCCGCCAAGTATACATCCATGTATTTGTTTACGAGGTGCAACATATTATCACCATCGCTTCTGGTCGCATTGCGGAGATCGATGACCGCCGTTTGATACCCGTAGTATTTTTGAGCAATTCCCGCATAATTACGATATAGGTCGCCTTTCGTGTCCGTTGTCAGAAAACTCATTCCACTGGCACAGGCATATTCAATGTTCGGGTATAGAAAATGCGCTGTCTTTCCGACACCGGCCGCTCCGATCATCAGGCAATGTACGTCTCCGGTATCCACCAATGCATAAAGTTTTCCTGCTTTTTCAACACTTCCCAGTATCATTCCCTGTGCCGTTGGCAAATGTTCTCCCTTCCGCCAGCGTTCCGGTTCATAAGGGATGCTCTCGTAGGTTTCTGCGATTTCTTTTTGGGTAGCAAATCGTGCCGTACCATACTGTCCATCGCCTACTGTCCTGCTCTTGATTCCATTTAAGGTGTAATAGTGCGATAACAATGACAATCCGCCGATCATAATGAACATTGCACTTCCAGCTATCAGCAGTATCACGACTGGCTGCATAATATCATGCCTCCTTCCGGTTCTTTCCTTGACTCCTGGGTATCTTCCTTCACCGATTTTAACTGAGGTTCCTTATACTCAACGGCAACAAAAATATGAGCCCGGATGCATTCCATCGCAAAGCTCATACATTTTTTCACAAGAAGCTCTTTATTCTCTTTTTGTTGTAAATCTTTGGTTTCAAATACTTCCAGTGTCTCTTCATATGCCGTCTGCATCTGTCGGATCCGGGTATTGAAGTTTCCTTTATCCTTATGTGGCCGGTAACGTTTCAGCAGATTCTCCAGAATCTGATCTGCACCGGTTTCTACCCCAAGGGCGACTCCTTCCTTCTCCATGCAGCGAACAAGAACACCGGTAAGTAACATTCCCGGTCCGTCAAAAGCATCCGTCACCTGTTCTTTGCTTCTTCCTTTCTTCAGTTCCTCATAGATTTCCTGGTAATACCGGCAGATATATGTTTTGTCCGCATACTTGGTTCCTATGGTTTCCGTCACTTTTTTCAACACTTCAATCCACGTCCGGCACTCTTTCATCTTGGGATGTTCCTGCGCCGGAATTGCTTCTTCTCCACACCGGTTCTTTAGATCTTCATTCCAGTCTTTATAGGTTGACTGTAATCGTTTAATATTATTGTATCCATTTCGTTTCAGAATCTCCGCCAGTCTGCCACAGGCTTCAATTCCCGCGGCATCATGGTCCAGGCAGAGAATGACCGTATCCAGTTTGGTATTATCTTTTAGTGCCTGCAGCATAGCATGTTCCGACACACCATTTAATGTTATGTAGCTGTTCTCCTGCCACTTATGGGGATAGAGTGTCAGAAAAGACAGCAGATCAATGGGAGCCTCAAACACATAGAGCCTGTTACCGCCTCCCCGGTATCCGAACCCATAAGAGGAATCCGATCCTTCTTCATTCAGTCGAAAGTTCCTGCCATCCGAGCAAGTTCCCTTAATATGAATATGACGAATCTTCCCTTCCTTGTCCAGTCCGGCAAACACGATATTATGATGCTCTGAAGATTCATAAAGTGTTCCTGCTTTTGCAAAGTACGAAAGAATCTCCCTGCTGATATGGCGCTTTTGCAGAAGATACGCATAAACTCTTTTCATCGTCGGATTTTTTTCGGGTGGTTTTAGTTCCTTCAGTTCTTTTTCTTCTCTTTTTTCTATGTGTTTCTTTTTCCCAACTTTCTGATTGATTCTATCTGTCTGACAGTTGCTGCCTCCCTGCATAACCTCCCCGGTCTCCCCATCCAACAGATAAGTTACCGCTTCCGGGTATGTCATCCCGAAAAACTCCTGCATAAAATCGATGGCATGACTCCCCACCTGCTGGCTGTGGCGATACCAACTACTTCCCCGGAATGTCACACTCTGATGTCTCTTCCACCGCCATTCGTTACCGGATCGGATCACTTCCTCACGTTCCCTGTGAAGAATATCAGCAATCGGAACCGCATTCGCCCGTTCCTTCTGTTCCTCTGTAAAATAAATAAACTCTCCCAACGAAACCTCCTTTTCTAATAGTTTTTACATCATTTGCTGTTCTCTGTCGTCTTCCGCATGTCCCTGCGCGATCTTCTTCTGACGAATCTTTCTCGCCAGTTTTCTGTCCATTCTCTGCCTGTTGCCTCCTTTCTTATCTCCGTCCATGTTCTCTTCTATCACATTTCCCAGATGATGCATCAATCTGGTTGCCATCAATAACAGATCCGGATGGGGCATATCATTCCAATGTTTCAAAAAATAAGCTGCATATATATTTCCCTGCTCTGCTGAACGTGAAAAATACTCATATGCCTTCTCCCTGTCCTGTTCTACCTCTTTGCCGATCAGATATAGTTTGCCGAGGACATATTGTGCGTATTGATTTCCGGCTTCTGCCGACATGTCCAGATAATATAGTGCACGTTCTATATTCTTCGGTAAGTCTTCTCCTATAAGATAAAGTCTGCCCAACCGGTATGCCGCAAGTTCATTTTTCTGATCCGCAGCCAGTGTCAGATACTGCACGGCGGCAGGAATATTTTTATACTCCTCATCCAAATAGATTTTTCCAAGCTGGTACTGTGCAAAGCTGTTCCCGGCATCAGCCGCCCGTTGCAGATGGAAAACCGCCTTTTCCATATCTTTTTCCAGTAACACCCCCTCCTTATATAACCTTCCCAGTGCATAGTCTGCAAATGGATTCTCCTGTCTGGCTGCTTCCTCCAACCACTTGACTGCTTTTATGATCTTTTTATAGTCAGGTGTTGCTTCTGGATCTTCTCTTAGCTTTTGTGTTTCCTGTCGGATATAAAGTCTGGCAAGCTGGTACGCTGCATGGGTATTCCCATAATCATACGCTTTTTTCAAATAACGTTCTGCCTGTTCTTCATCCGGTTCTGTACCGATTCCATGCAGATACATACAGCCAATGCGATACCAGAGCGTATCATCTTTAGCCTTCTTTTCCATGTTTATAAATCCTAAGAACGCTGCCCGGTAATAGTTTTGTGCTTTCTCTGGATTTCTGACCGTTCCCCTGCCTGCCTCACAAAGTTTTCCAAGTTCATATGCGGCATAAGGATTGCCACCATCGTAGGATCGAAGAAATAATCCGTATGCTCTCTCATCGTCCCGTTCCACTCCCTGTCCTCTGAGATAAAGCATCGCAAGCGAATAACACGCATAGATATGTCCTTTCTCTGCCGCCTTATGAAACCACCACACAGCCTCCTCCGGGTTTTCTTCTGTTCCAAGCCCATACTGATACATCTTGCCGATCCGATATTCCAGGTACACCCTTTCCTGCGTTTCTTCCAGAAGAAGTAATGTGTTCAGTGATTTTCCATACCATTCTTCTGCCTGTTCTCTGCTTGCCTGCGCCCCGATTCCCTGTGCATAGATTTTTCCCATGTCATGCATTGCATAGGCATTGCCAGCTTCTGCTTCTTCCAGCATAATCTCGTAGGCTGCTTCCTCATCAGCTTCTGACTCCGCAGTACCGTAAAGATACCCCCTTGCTTCTTTATACCGGTTTGTCCATTTTGCATAGTATGTGACCTCATCTTCGTTGTCCGCTTCTTCCAGATACAGATATCCCTCCCCAAAGCGAACCGCCTCTCGGATCACCACGTTTTTAATACTTTTCAATTCTTTTTGTTGTGACAAGGGGATCCGCTCTATATCTGTATCCTTGTAGTAGTGCTGGATCTCGTCTCTACACTTCTGCCATTCCCTGTAACACTCTGCCACGCATTTTTCTTTCGCCAGTTCATCCACGATAGTATTCACAATGGCTTTGACATCTGCCTTTAAGTAACCATACACCTTTTTCCCTCCGATATTTTGCAGCCGTTTGGATAAAAGCTGCATCTGCTCTGCGATTCTTGGATTATGGCAGATTCCTTTCTGCATTTGCTGCAATAAAAAAAGCAGACTTTTTTCTGCCTGCTCTTTTAATCGGTCTCTTTGTTTGGTTGTCTTTTCATAGATGCTTATAAAATCCTGTCGGAAGATATCATGTGCATATGCTGACCGCATAGCGTTGATTCCCTTCGTTGTCAAATACCCCTCGGAAGGATTTTTCGAATATACTACCATGTGTACATGGGGATGATGTGACTCATTGTGAAAGGCCGCATACCATTTGAGGTTTCTACTGTCAATTTTATAATTTTCACAGAGAAGTTGCACTCTGCTCCGAAGCAAAGCCTGCCACTGTGCGGCACTGTCATAACCCAGTCGTTCCGCATCCTTTCTTCGCAGGCTGATAACATTTGTCCAGATTACTCCGGTGTGGTTAGCGACCTCCTCTGCCACACGGGACAGTACTACTGGATCCCCTTCATTAGAAAACAGACCGTGAGTACCTATAATCTCTACTCCCGGTCTGTTTGCAAGATAATCCATGTAATTTTTCTTCTTCGCAATAATGTCGAGGTTGTTTTCCAATGCCTGAGTGATAAACTCTGACGCATTCTCTCTGGTAGGTCTCTGCACATAGTCATGATACTCATGCATCCGCTTGGCATCTGGGATCTTTGTCAGAATATCCGCGATCAGTTCCTTCTGTTTAACAGTCGCTGGCAGTAAGGCCGTCGTGCTGCCTACCTTCTCCACACCGTCACGAGTGCCAATGTAGTTGATGTAATTGGCTAGGTGCGCTGATGGGGAATTCTTGAGGTAGTTGCAACGTAGGATCAGTTTGGGCATGGGCTTCTCCTCTTCCTAACTATTGCGAACTTGCAAATCTATTATACAAAATTATATTTTGCTTGTATGTCTTTCATCATATTTTCGCTTGCTTATATTGAGTCAAAATTACTTAAGTAGATATGGGGATTGCTCCCCATATCCCTCATTCAAACCGTACGTGCCCTATTAAGGCATACGGCTTAACCCTATACTTCAACTTCGAGCATTGCGCTAATTGGCTCTCTTGTCCACGCAATAATTCTTTATATTCGTATAAGGTGTGCCCCTTCCCTCCACTGTGATTAGCAGTTTCTTCGGTACTATGAGCACTCGGACTTCCTATTATCCGTTTGACTTCCTCTCTTATTCCTTTGATTGTACATCATACCTCATTTGAGGAGATAATAGGACCTCAGCTGTTCCGATAACATACTTATCATCAACCTCGCCAAGTTCTCTGACTGGGGGATGCCATCATAGCCTCGCCCTAACGGTTACAACGATATTGTCTGCTGTGAATAAGAACACATCGACCATTTCCAACCTCATAATAATTTCCCAGCTCAATCACTTCACTTTCGTTTCGGCTCTGTTGCTCCCTGTCCTACGCTTAAACCTAACGTTACCGCTTCGGCTCCAAGGACTCGGTACAGGCGGTTGGTTAGACCTTACCTGGTAGGATTTTCCTACTGTATTATTATCAGCTTACCAAAGCTTACAGAATTACTTCCGCTTGCTAGGGGAAATCAGCTATGCTGATTTCTCAACTCGCACCTTATATGTATTATACTATCATATAACTTGTTATGACCATTTGGATGAATACGTACGTATATGTTGTCCGATATATGTTGCTAGATATTTTTCCATAATATTCTCCCTTAATAATTCAATAAATAGTTGTCTGTTCTTATTGATTGTAATAATTAGTTCATTTTCATCCTTATCTATAATTGCCTTTTGACAAGTAATACACACATCATAATACAAAGAATCACACTGAAGCTCGGTAATAAGCTTATGAAAAGCTTTTTTTAATTCAGTAAAATCTGCTGATACCATAGCTATATTTTGCATTCTACACGTACAGTACTCCATATTGTATAATTCATGATTTATATCATACCCTAATCTGGCCTTGGAATAGGCTGTATCAATCAAGTTCATATATTGATGATATATACCATTTTCTCTGGTACAATTCTCATCATAGTTTATTCTCAATCCTGGAATTAAATCACTCAGCTTACGTTTGCTTGATAATGAAGGCTTTTCTGAGAATACAGGAGTCACTACATAGTGACTATCTAAAACACTACTGCATAAATGATTTATATATAATTCCATCGAATTCTCTTTGACAAAATGCAAAATTTGTTTACTTAATATTCTGTCTCTTGTCCTAAATGTCTTTAAGTACTCAACCATCTCATCAGCTTCTGCGCAAAATATTTCTCTAATATTGTTTTGAAAAGCATAGACAGGGCTATCGTGTTCAAAATAATATTTATTTTTTGCTCTATTATTAATTACAACATCTTCACAGTCCAAGTATATGATCTTATCAATAATTGTCTCCGTAACAGGTTCAAAATTATATATTCTATTTTTATCTCCATTATGGAAAAAAAACCAATTTTGGTTTTTATAAATTGGAAATAAAAAGTCCGGATATAAGTCAAATAAATTTACTACCCCTACAAATTCATATGCCCTATCCATATATTACCTCCTTAGATAAACGTCCTAGCTAACTGGAATACAATTTCATTGTATCTCGTTGGTGCCGTCATATTTCTTACTTCATACGTCTTATATGCAATATTATTATTTTTTATGAAATTTGATATTGATTTCTTGCGTTGCAAACTTTCAGGAAGAACAATACCTTTTATTTCCTTACTGATATCAACCGCTTTTTTACATATTACTTCTATTGTATTTGATCTCTCATCAATTTCAAACGCTCCGTTTGCAGATAACATTTTCAACAAAGCTTTTACATATGTATTTTCAGTCTCCTTCTCAGCAGAAATACCACTTAGATATCTCTTATTGTCTCCAAAAATCACTGAAATATACGCCCTTATTGCAGAACTATTATTATCAATTTCAAATTCCCTCATCTCCATATTTCTATGAATAAATTGTGTATACATCTTAGCATCATATGCTCCCGTATCAAAGGGAAAAACTCTGTAAATATCCACTTTCTCAATATCCACAATAAAACATACCGGACAACACAAAGCATCCGTTCTTTTATACTTTTCCTTCTCGCCTATCGGATAAGCGGCTTTACCGTAAAAAAAATACAGTAAATCCTCTTTGAAAACAGGGCACATCATTGGTTTTAGTTGTGTATCTTGAATAATTCTTTCACAATCAAATCCATCACATGAATGCATTAGTGGCAATGTTTCGGGCAGATTAGTACTATCATCAACATGTTCCTGTATATATTTCATCATTGAATTACTACTCATACACAACTCCCCCTTATTTTTTATCACATATATTTTACCGCAATTTTCTCCCTTCTACAACAAATATACACTTATGTTTACATTATATTTTTCTTTCATAACTCTAAACATTCTGATATTTATACGAATCTTCAAATTGCACTACACCATTAATCCGCTTCACTTCTTCTGCGCATTTTGCCTGTAGCTTACTGAGGGTCTGTTCATCCACGCCATGACTGTATGCGATCACATGAGACAACTTGGAAGTTTCTACTGCCAGCTTGTACATTGCACGGGCCATTCGATTCTCACTGTCTTTCACAGTTGCATGCATGACGGAGGAGATGGTCGTCAGCATATAATTCTCTATTTTCTCTGAAGTAAGATATCCAATGTAAAACTTTAATGCCTGATTGACAAATTCATTCCTTGATCTCACGTCAGCCTGTTCCAGTAGGTCATCCACCTGTTCCAGTAATTCCTCTTCTATATAAAATGCTTTTCTGACTTTTTCCGTTATCAGTTTCCTCCTTGCGCTTATTGTTTTTTCTAACTGTTTCCTAGTTATCATTTTCTTGCGGTAAATCATAGTCTTTTCTCTTAGGCTTCATCTTATCTCTTTCCGGTCCCTTTGGGAATGGACTAATATGTATCACTTTACCACTTTTATAATGTCGCAAATGTCCAGATACCATCCATACATTTGTGTGTCGTTTCATTGTTTTTTCTTCCGCACCCTCTTTATTTACACAAAAGGGTGCCACTTCAAGTTGAACCTTCTCCTCTAAGTGAATTACTTTTTTCTTTATTTTTGACCCGTCAGTAAAATCATTTTCTATTTTCATCTGTTTTGCCTTTCGTATTGACTCTACTGATTTTTTATCTCTATCTAGTAAAAAGTTAATTGCTGAAAAAGTACTAAGTACCTGATTCAAAATAATGCCAGTTTGGTTGTCACAATTTTTTTCTTCTCGCCTCGCAAACTCTTTCACTATCAAATACTCCATAGGTGTATAATAGTGTTGCAGTTCTTTTTCAGAAAAAACATCAAAAATAAAATTTTTCATACAACCATATCTACACAATTCATACCTTATGCCGGTCTCTTTCCTGCACATTTGGATTCCATTTACCGTTATTCCATATCTCAAATAAAAGTTCCCATTATGTAGATTGTATTCAAAAATAGCAAGATCAAAGTCATTTTCTCTATTAGCGGTCACACAGAAATGTGTATAAAATATTTCATCACGCTTAGTTGTTGTCTTAATAACCCCTTCATCAATGAATGGATATAGTATTTGGTATCCTAAAGACTGTGCTAAGATATCCTCTCCATACTTTTCTGCCAACTCTAATCTTAGCAATCTTTCTCCATCATTTCTAAAGCCCGATAAATTAATCATACTAAATTTCTTTATTTCCTTCAGTGATAGAGCAATTCCCTTACTTTCCAATAAACGTTGTGTCTTCTTTATCGTATTAGCATATGTCTCCTTCAAATCCATTCTATTATACGCCATCCTTTACAGTTCTTCTCTGTACGCAAAGTATAACAGATAACAATGGCTTCCTCAAATATATCTTCCAAAATTATTTATAATTCTTTGCTTGTTTCTAGCATTTGATTCTTCTGTGTCAAAAAAATGTGTGGCATAACATTTCCGATATTTTCAAAAATGTTATGCCATTCTTAGAAACACCCAACGGCTCTGCCGGTGGGTGTTTCACGGGTTAAGCCGCCTTTGGGCGGCATAACCCCTTTAACCTGCACTATTTTCGACCCAGTTTATACTGTCTCATATCCTCTGTCCTGCTTCCGTTCCCCACTGGTTTCTTTCCCTCCTAGTTTTCCAAATCGGCTCATACAGGGCTTTTTCCGTCTCCATCGGTAACTTTATCCTTATTTGTCAAATGAGGGCACACAGCGCCACACGCAGGCTCACGCGGGGCTATGTGCCCCGCATCCTAAAATCCAAGAAACATCATCCTCGGCACAAGTTCCGGTTCATGCCCCGTAAACTGCTCGATCTCTCCGAATTTTTTGGTATAGTCCTCGATCTGCTCTTCCGTCAGAGAAGTAAAATCGCCTTCCCTGTCGCTTCCGCAAATAAAAAAAGGGCCGCAGATAATGTCATTACCATTTCTGCGGTTCGGCTTCATTCCGTTAATTTTTCCCTCATCGTTGACAACTGCCAGACATCCATCCTCAAAACAAACGCAGTCAATAAGTCCTCCGACTTCTGCCTGACAGTCCTCAAGTTTATTGGCTATCTCTTTCACGAAGGGAGCTTTTCCCTCTTCAATCTTCAAAATCTTTATTTTTTGCATATCTTCTTCCTCGCTCCTCCTTACTCGGTTTCCTCAGCCCCATCGGATGCCTCTCTGTTTTTGATCTGCTGGCGGCTTGTCTTCTTCACGACAGGGGGAACATCTCCCCTGCTCTCGATGTACTCCCGGACTGCCTGGGGTACATATTTTTCATACATTTTTCCGAGCGTCTCCTTCATCTCCGTATCAAAATTTGCGTCCTTTTTCCCCATATACTGCTTTACTGCATTTAACTTTTCCTCATCATATTTGATTGTAACAACTGCTTGCTTCATCCTTTACCTCCGTTTTCTTACTGCTGTACCATTTCTGCGTATTCTTCCGAGACGCTTGCTGCTATGATAGATAAAGTTCCTGACTCTCTGTCATATCTGTAGATCTCATCAGACAAATATTCCTCTGCCGGAAACATTCCATTGACGGTATGTACTGTATTTCTTATCCGATCAAGATCCATATCCTCCCGTTCTACAAGGAGATACGCTTCATGGATAGATGCTGGAAGAACAATCAGATTACCATCCAGTAACTCCGCACACTTCTGCATGGTTCCCTCATCCATCATATATACGGCTCCATGACCTATGTTTTTTATCAAAGCATAGAACTCCGCATCTGCCGTGCAACACTTTTCCCCGGTTTTAAGAATATTATGACCATAGTTTCCCCTTCGAACTTCATAACTGCCTATCAGCATTGGAGGGTGTTTCTCCAGAGTATTCGCCCACGCATCCTGAAAAAGCACAGTTTCCTCAATGCCCCAGTGCTCTAACTGCTCCTTCACAACAAGCTGACAGTCTCTGTGAAATTCCTCATCATATCCGGCAAGCCGACACACCACTACCAGATCTTCTCTTCGCTCACAGACCAGTCTACTTCCTTCTTTCACTAAGGATGCGTTGTATATTTCCAGAAACAGACGGTCTTTTATATTTTCTTCGTATCCATTCATCTATTTTCCCTCACATCCCCATACTCATAGTATTTTCCGCCATCTCTTCTGACGTTTCCGTTGTCGGCTGCTGTGGCGTTTCTTCCTGTGACTGTACAGTTCTGCTTCTTCTACCTGCTGTTCTGGGCTGTCTTGCTGCCCTCTCACTTTGTGTCTCCTGCTCTGTTGAAAGCGTCTCCTGTGAAGTTTCCATTGTCTCATCTCTTTCTACAAATTTTCTGACTGCCACCGGAACATTCTTCTCGTACAATTTATCAAGGCTGCCCTTTAACAGTTCCTCCACACTTTTCTCATTCTGTTCCATCAGGAAAAATGTTAGTGCCTCCAGCTTGGCTTCCGGAAATGTAATTTTGATTTCTTTTTCTGTCATGTCTTCTCCTTTCAAAATATCTGCTGATGTAATGTTTCTTCTGTAAGTTCTTCCGATCCGCTACATTCCTGTATCATATCTTCCGTCAAAATCGGAATGAGGGATGCATATCTCGCATAATCTGCACCATCGCTCTGCACCAACACCCCCTCCTGTACACCTCTTGCCGTTACCAGAATACAATTCCATGTATCTCCGGATATTCCCATCAGATTCAGGTTTTCAGCAATGAAATCATATCGTTGCAATAGATTTTTCGTAAATTTCTCATATTGCTGCACAGGTAACACGATGATCTTTTCGATGGTACATTCTTTTGCACAGATCTGCGGTTCCTTCCCTTGAAATGCTGCTCTCATAGGCTCCTCCCAGTGGAAAACAGATGCCGATGGCATCAAAAATGGTTACTGCGGTCTCCCATACATCACCTGTTTGTCACTGTCAAACAAGCTCCGGTATACCACTTTTCTCTTGGAGCTAGACGCATCCACAACCATGCCATCTCCAACATAGATCCCTACATGTGTAATGTTTCTGTATCGTCCATTGGGTTTATAACTCCAAAACACAAGATCTCCCGGCTGCAAAGATTCCTTTGCAACCGTCAGACAATGTTCCTCCAGATACCTCGCCTGTTCGGCCGCCGTTCCCGGCAGGGATATTCCTATCTGTCGGTAACACCACAGCGTCAGATAACTACAGTCCACATATTCTTCCAAACCTCGAAGTTCCTGTGAGTAAGGATCCCCCAGTCTCGACATGGCAAGCCTTACGATTTCGCCTGCCGTTTCATTCATCGCCAGGTCATAGGTCTGTATATTTCCTGCCGCATTCCAGCTTCCCCAGCCGCTAAATTCATCCCCTTCCATGGGAGCCTGTCTGTCATACCTTGCTATATACCAGATATTCATGGCATTTGACTGCTGTTCATAGGTCGCCATTCTTCCATAATTCCGCGCCAGCTTCTGAAAGATCTCTGTCTTTTCCGTGATCGGAATTACCACCGTATAGGTTTCCTGCGTGGTTGTTTCATCCTCATGGTATACCGTTTTCGTCCGCTCCTCGTAATTCACAAAGCAATCTGCAAACTGCGTATAGCGTTCTGTGGAAAGTAAAACCCGGTCTGCGCCGAAATACAGAGCATAAAAAACAGACTTGACCAGATATCTGTCTATTTTCCCTTCTTCTGCCATTTCATCAAGATGATCCAGCACCGCATCCAGTTCCTCAAAGCTCTTCTGCATCTGACGGATATATTCCAGATAGTCTGAAGACATTCCTTTCGGAATATCTCCTCCATCAAACGCCAGATGCACTGCCGCACGGTTATGATCTGCTCCTCCGGAAGAAAGACTAAGATAGCATAAAAGCACAAGGATCACCGGAAGCCCAATGCCTGCTAACGCTATCTTTGTCATCACAGTTGCTGCTGGCCGCATTCTTCTTCCCCCATACTTCCTTCTCCCAGTTCCTGCATCATCCGATCCATGCTTTTTCTCACCCCCTTCATCAGCACATTTTCATCAAACCCAGCCTCTTTGTATCCCGTCTGTATGGTTTTCAGATAACGCCCCGACGGAATTCCCATGGTAGGTCCGTCTTTCATGATATATGCCATCATTTTTTCACAGCCGCCTTCTACCTCCACCTCTAACATCTGTTTGCCATACAGTCTGGGATAGCCTTCATACCGATCCAGATTAACTTCATCTCTTGGGCTGATCTCCCAAATTAAAACCGGCACATTTTCTCCCTCTTTCGGTTCTACCGTGGCAACCGCCGCATCGGTATACCCACGGAAAAGCAGTTCATAGTCCTTAAGCATTCCACTTCCTATTACCTTTGCATCGGGGCAGCGCTGTGCCATCTGCTCACGATTCAGATTGGATCCGTAGGCAATATATTTTCTTCCGTTCATGTCCATCTTGTTTCTCCATTCTGCTGTTTTCACATATTCATGTGAAGTCCTTCTGTTTCTTCCGGCATGTCTTCCGCATTCTCTGTCCTCACCGGCTCCTGCTCCTTTTTCTCCTTCAATGCTCGCAGCCTTTCCCTCTGCCGCATTGCCTGTTCCGGCTCTTTCCAGGCAATTCCTCCTTCGAGATTTTCTAACAGGAACCTCCTCGCTGTCTTAAATTCATCCCCTATCATTCCCAGGCGCAGCAGCCAGGTCCGGAACGTATACTTTTCATTGGTGCTGGTCGTCTTGATCCGCCCTGCCGATTTCTGGTTAAGTGCCTGTGCGGAAATCGCCAGACAGAATTGAATATAAGTCTTTATTTTTCCTGCATGGGTTGTAGAATTAAACAGACGAAACTCTATCGTTCCTTTTTGAAACACACTATGCAGGTTCAGACAGTGATAGCGGCTCTCATGATAATGGTAGTCACTTCCGTCATTACCGCCATACCAGATATCACTTACTTCCTTCAGTGTTTTGGGCTTCTTACGGTTCAATTCCTGCAAAAAATCTTCTTCCACCTTCTTGCAGTATTTATGCTCCCTTTTTACATTTACCTGCAAAGCTTTGTAAATCAGATCTTCTTTGCTGTACATAATGTTTGTGATGTTCCGTAGTGATCTGGCATCATGGGGAGCCGCATTGATATGTACATGGATTCCCGTATTGTTCCCTGCAATCGCACCTGCACGACGAAGCTGCCGCACCAATTCCTGGATCACCGGGATATCTGCATACTCACAGATAGGAGACACAAATTCCACCTTATATTCTCTATCTGCATAGCCACCATCTTTTCGCTGCGCTATAATGCTGGAGTCGCTTACGACTTTCCATCTTCGGTTGGAAGTATCCCTAACCATATATTCATCGTAAGCGCCACCAACATGTTGTGCCTGTTTGGAAAAATAAGCTGCTATGACGCTGGCTGCCATTTTTCTGGTAATCCCTGTCATCTCGATCTCTATGCCGAATTTTTGATCCCGCATATCCATCTTACTGTTTTTTCCTCCCTTCTCTTTTCTCCGTGCGGTCCATTATCTTCCTCCTGCTGTCCCGAACAGTTTCTCCTTATATTCCGGTGCATGAACCATAAGATTGTAGCGTTCATTACCGCATTTATACAGACACACTCCTCTCTGCGGATAGCGGATCAGTTCATACTCGCTCTTATCAAGCTGCAACATATCCATATAAAAACGGGCATCTATATTTCCGGCGTTAAACAAAAAAGCATGGGTAGGAATCGAGAAAAGCGGCTTTGTGTACTCCCGGATCCCATCGATATTGAAATCTTCCAGATTCTGGCTGGCAAGAATGACCGCACTATCCTTCTTGCGCACACGTTTTGCAAAATTGCGGATATACTCTACTGCCGTAAGATTGGTAAGGAACAAATAGAGTTCATCGATACAGGCTGCGGTATGTCCGTTGGTCAACAAGGCATCCGACATATAGGAAAGAATGTTGAATAGCATGGCATCCTTTACATTTTTGCTTGCCTGCAGCAGGCCCTTTACCCCGAAGGTCAGGAAGCTGTTATCCGTAATATTGGTATATCCGTTAAAAAATTTAGACTCCGCTCCCTTACACATGGAGTGAAGTCCTAGACAGATTTCCTGTAAAAGTTCCGCCGTATACAGTTGTTTCTTTTTCGGATCATAGTGCTTGTATTCCTCTTCCATCAGATCATACAGATCCGACAGAATCGGATAGTCCTCCGGTGTCAGTTCCCCAAAATCTGTGTTATCCCGGATATTCCACTTCTCATACAGCTTCTCCAACATAATCTCAATGGTATCGATCTGGTTATCCGTAAAATTCTTATAGCTTCGGAAGAAATCTTTTAAGAAGGAAATATGCTGACTTAGTCTGGACAAGCATCGAAACGCCTCCGGAGCCTCTGCGTCCTCCGGGCTGCCATTTTCATCCCATGTTTTGGGTTCCAGGACATTGATGATATATTCCCCACTCATCAAATCCACAAAACATCCACCCATATTTTCCGTCAGTTCTACATATTCATGTTCCGGGTCAAGGCAAATAACTTTCATTCCGGATTCCCGGAAAATCGTCTGTATCAGTTTTAACAGATAGGATTTTCCCTGTCCGGAATTTCCCAGAATGAGAATGTTGGCATTGGTCTTGTCCACTGCTCTTCTGTTAAAATCTACAATAACATTGCTTCCGAATTTATCCCGCCCAATATAGAATCCCTGCGGGTCCGTCTTGCCGGAATAGTTGAACGGGAACAGATTTGCCACACTGGAAGCAGGAAGTACTCTCTCAAACTGATCAAGAAAGACATTTCTGCCAGCCGGATGTACACAGACAAATCCCTGCTTCTGGCGGAGCAACAGCTTGTCCACATTTAACTTGGATCGGATCAATTCAGTTAACACTTCTGTCTGCAACATTTTTAATTTGTCCATGTCCGGAGCTGACAGTTCGAGGTATACTGCCGTATGCAGTAACGGTTCCCGGTTTCGGTGCATGGATGCGATAATATCTGTCACATCCTGTAAATTATGTGCAGCCGTCACCGTTTCCTGTAAGTTTTCAGTATTTCCCTGCTTCATGCGGTTCTTATTTGCGGCATTACTGATGATCCTTTTTTCCTCTGCCGGAGTCACCTGTCTTGTATATATCCGCAGTGTCACACCATCCATTTCACCAAGATACCGCAGGATTGCCTGTTCATCTGTTGCTGTCGGATATTCCCTAAGCGCCCAGACACACCGGAAGGTATTTCCGCAGATATAATGATCTGTGTAAAACTGGATGACGGATGGAGCGATCATATCTAAAAATCCCTTCACTTTAGCATCTTCTGTTGTCTGCACTTTTTTCTTTTTGTTGTTAGTCATTTAAGATTATCCACCTCTCTCCATCAAATTCTTCGAATTTTTCCGTTGTAACGTTCTGCTCAAAATAGACAGCAAGGATTCTTCTGATATCCTCCTCTTCTGCTCTTTTTACTTTAAATTCCTGCTCTACCAGCATCTTTTCAATACGGTTGAAGTAGGAAAGCATCTCACTTTCTTTCTGCTTTTTCATGCGGATAATGAGCAGAAATTCTCTTGCCGTCGCCATCTGCACCTGTATCCGGTCAAGATGTCCGGCATCCAGTTCCAACAGTTTTCCTACGGCCGGATTTGTTTCTTCTTCCATGCGTTCCTTCAGATATCTTTTGTTGTCTTCAAAGTTTTCACGGGAATTTAAGCACATCATTTCAATCTCCGTAATCCCTTTCAGCACCGTCATCAGTCCATAGATTCTTGCCGACAGACTTTCCTCAGACAACACAGACAGGTTGCTCGGCTGGATCAGAAAGTATGCCAGTTCTTCCTTTCTGTAAGTGCGTACTCCATACTCCAATAGTTCTTTGATTCCCAGCAGTTCTTGTGTTGTTTCTTCTTTTCTCTTACTCATCTGCAACCATCCCCCTGTATCTCCATTCAAAACTTTGCTGTTCCACTAAAAAATAAGCGCAGGCATACCGGATAAATTTCAAAATGGAAATGTCCTCCACCTGTATGGTAAGAAATGCATATACTCCTGCAAAAATCAACGGGAACCACAGTTTTGCATAAGCGAATCCAAACACGGAAATCAATACAAGGATTCCTATCACTGCAAGGTCTTTTAACTCCCACAGCCACATGGTTGCTTTTGCTTTCAGATTATCCGGATATATGTACATCTTCTTCCTCCTGTTTTTCCAAAAAATAAGCAATACCGCTTAGAATATATTCCACACACGGTATTGCCACACTGTTTCCCAAGGCTCTGTATCTTACGCCGTCACTGGCCCCCGGAATGTCTGTCCAGTGATCCGGGAAACCCATGAGTCTTTCACATTCCAGCGGAGTAATTCTCCTCACTCTTTTTCTCCTGCTGACGATACATTTATCCTGTGAGACATAGGTGCTGTTTACTCCTTTTTCATCCCTGGCGCACAAGGCTCCGATCACATTCTGATAAAGTTCCGGCAGATCATCCATATACGCTACACAATGCTGATCCGTTGCTGTGAGTGTATAGCTGATTCCTTGCAGATAGCCACAGCCATTGCCGCCGTTTTTGTCCTGTCTGTTTATAATATTTCCCGCAATGCAGTAAGGTTCTTCATCTATTGCACCTATTCCTGCTGTTGTAAAAGAGCCTCTTCCAGAAGCCTGGGCAGTTTTTTCCCTCGATGCTTTGCTCTCCTGATAATGCCTCCACACGCCTTGGGACTCAAATAATATTTCTCCGGCACTATAGCCTCCAAAATCTGCGACAAGGAAGATTCTACGCCGTCTCTGGGGGACTCCCCAAAATTGAGCGTCCAGTACTCTCCAAGCAACAGAGAATCCCGATCCCAGCACAATCCCGGCAGGAGTCCATATCCCATCCGGCGGTCCAGGTATAGATACGGACTTCTCCGATATACCACAGACTTCTTCGAGGACTCTTCTGAAATCTGCCCCTTTAGGTTCTCCACTTGAGAAGGCTCCGGGGACATTTTCCCAGACCATATACCGAGGTCGAACAGGGACATCTGCTCTCCTTCCACTGCTTCGCTGCCTCCTCTCCTCCTGTTTTCTCATTTCTTTCACAATCCGTATCTGCTCTAAGAATAGACCTGACCTCACCCCTGCAAGACCTTCACGTTTCCCGGCCACAGACAGATCCTGGCAGGGAGAACCTCCGGCTATAATATCTACCACCGGAAGATTTTCTCCATGTAATTTTGTAATATCTCCCATGTGTGTCATTTTTGGAAACCGGTATCTTGTCACAGCCATGGGGAGCTTTTCGATCTCACTTGCCCATATCGGTCTTATCCCATTCCTTTTTGCTGCTAACGGGAACCCTCCGATCCCGTCAAACAGACTTCCCAGTTTTTTCTCCATTGCACCACCTTATGCCGCCACTACTTTCACGATTGTCTTGGATATGTTGATCGCTGCCTGCGCCGCATAGACTCCGCTCATCAGGTTTGCCCTGGTGCTGGTATCCATTCCAAACTGTCCGGCAATTCTCGGTACTTCCGCAGCAGAAAGCATAATTCCAAGCCCCAGTAATGGATGATCTTTGAATATCATAAGTCCCGCTGTCAGTATGGTTGCCTGCAAAAAGGCGGTAAGACAGATTCCTATGACCTGTTTGCACCACTGGGTAAAACCATCAATATATCCTCTGGGAACAGAAAACATATAGAGGCTCCCGACTGCAATCTGAATTACAAGGATTCCTCCTCTTTTCAGATTTCCGAAAAATACTTTTATCACTGCATATCCCATCATGATCACACAGAATATCTGTACAATCGGATCTCCCATAGCCGACAGAACTGCCGATGTCAATGCCTCCTGTGCTGTCATGCCGATACTTTCCGTGTTGGTAATTCCAGACAATGCTGATCCAAAGGAACTCTGTAGTGACACACTGAGGGAATACAGATTGATGGGAAGTACAGAAAACAGGCTGACTGCCATAAATCCTTTGATATAATTTAGGGCGGTATCTTTCATGCTGCCTCTGCCTCCCTGGTACTCTATGGCACATTCAAAAGCTCCCACTACCAATCCAACAACAAACAGCGCCCAGCCAATCCAGCCAAAAAAAGTGGTAATTGCATTTACCCAGGGTAGTTCAAATAGTTCCACCCCCATATTGTTCATCATTGCAAAAAAATCATTGAGAAAGCCAATGATCTTACCATACAGCCAGTCAATGATCTGATCCAATACCGTATCTGCGGCAAAATCAAATATAAACATGTAACACCTTCTTTCCCCGATCCTGCCCTAAATTAATTTCTGTTCTGCTCCTTCCTGCATTTCTTCTGTTATGTCCATTTCCAAAAATACAGACAGGTAATCCTCGACTTTTTCCGTCAATTTCCGGTAATCACTTTTCACCGGCTGATATGCATACCACTGATCTTTGCCTTCGTTTGTCCATATATGGGGAATTACACCCTCACGGAAATTCGGGTTATTCACCTGTTTCTTTCCAAGAATCTCGGAAAAAGACAGATACACCGTATCCAAGGGACCTTCTTTCCGGTTAAGGATCGTCACCCAGATGCCGGAATAATTATCCGCCACTTGTCTATCCTTGAATTCTACCTTTGCTCTGATATCTCCGTCCAGAATTCCATAACAGCATTTCCCAAGATATTTTTTATTTTTTAACAGAGAGCTTTTTCCAAGGATCTTCTCTAATTCACTTTCAAAAAATGTCATTCTGCACCTCTTTTCAGGTATGATTTCTACATCCCAAGAATTTTCCAAATATAAATGGGGGCTGTCAGTGTGAACACAAGGCAAACGAATAAAATCGCCGGTGCTGTCCATTCAAACTGCCCCTGCTTCCGGTAATCAAAATATGCCGTACCCAATTTCACAAAGAAAAAAACAGCCAGTACCAGGTCGATTGCCGGAAATACTACCTTGTTGACGACCGTTTTGATCTGTTCGGAAGCATCCTCCCATGTTTTCTCAATGGCTCCGGCCACATCTCCTTTTCCAGCAGCACATACCGTCATTCCAAACAGCATCGTAAGTGCCAGCACTAAGAATACTGTCATAATCCATTTCTTTTTCTTCATTCACTTTTCCTTTCCGTGCATGTATTTTTCAGTCTTCTATCTAATATTTTGCGGTGCAATATGCCAGTCTTCCCACAGGTTTCCTGTTATCTGCACCGAATCTGTCAGATTCATGGATAGCATTCCATCCGGTGTCCAGCAGTCCAGCAGATAGGTATAGACTCTATATTCCCCATCCGGCATCCAGATGGGAGTAAAATGTGTCCGCCGGCGGTAAGTGGAATATCTGTTATTTCGAAATTCAAACACCGCACTATAACCGTTTCTTGTTCTATCCAGCAACCGCCAGTATCGTTCATAATAGAATTCCGGAAAATAGCTGACCGCTGTCTGCGGAGCCGTTGTTGCTGATGACTGGCTGGTAGCGGCTCTTGTGTTTACAAACACATTGACTCCATACCCGCTCTTTATCGTACTTCCATCCGCTGTGGGAGATGTTTCATCTGTAACAAGTTCCATTGTTGCAGACAGAGACGCCGAATAATGATCCTCGGCAAACTCCCACCAGCCTTCATCCTTGTATTCTCCATCGTCTTCCCAGTGCCCATGTTTTTCCGTACATCCTGCTGCACAGTCCCCCGAATGTCCGTCATCCTCCCAATTCCAGTCACTATGCCATACCCAGTTTTCTTTCCACCAGGGTCTCCATACACTCCATGCTGCCTCTGTCTTTTCTGGATTTACGGGCATCACTGCATTTTCTTTCCGGTAGCTGTCATTTCTTTCATCTGCAACAGGATTGGGCGGTGGATTGTCATCCAGATCCTCAATGTTCGCCGTGATGGTTCCCCGGCTCACGGATGCACTGCCTCCGCTGACGGTCACGCTAATCGTGATATGCTGTTCTGTGGACGGGGTATGCCATTTTACCCACACGAGCTGCTGTCCATCCTCTGGGTAATACACATTTTCAACCTTGTAGCTTCTTCCCAAGATAGAAAATGTCACGCTGACCGGCTGATCCGGATCGCTTTGTCCTCCGCTCACTGTGACTGCCGTTATCACATCAGTATCCACACGGTATGTGTAATCTGCCTGAATGACTTCCGGTGTGATCGTCTCATTAAATCTCACAATACCAAGTCCCAATGCCCGGATGATATCTTCATCGCCTGCCTTCTCCGTTCTGGAGCCGCTCCATGCCGGATATCCCAGATCCGATATCTCCAAAAACATAGCCAGTGGCAGGTTCTTATGAGAAAGAGACGGCATCTTCTTACGAATCATGCCGCCTCTTAACTGGTTGTATTTTGCTGCCTCTGTAGCTGTAAATGCCGTTCTGACTCCTTCAAAGGTCACATAAGCCACAGGCTCCAGCAATAGCTTATACTCACCGTTTACCAATGCCTGAAAGTCCATGCCTACATATCCGGCAATGGCTCTGATAACCTGCTCGTCTGTGAAATACTGTTTGATAGCAGTAAGATTTGCCCCACCGTTTGAAGTGCTGATAATCTGGGGAAGATGCTGTGCCGGATTATAAAATGTATAACCGCCCATGCATGCAGACAGTCCCGTTCCATTCCGGTATGCCGTTTTACTCACCTTGCCGAAATGCACTCGAATGTCTGTCGGCTGCTTATTGGTCAGATCAATGGATGCTGACACGACTGCACCGTCACTGGCCCGCACCACTGTCACCCGCACTCCCTCGTCATGACTGCTCCAAAAGTTAATACCGGTTCCTTCCCCCAGCATTCCACCGCCATGGTCAATGTTCCCTTCTCCGGCCGCATAAGTCGTTATGGGAATGCTCACAGTAAGCAGAAATACCAGCAGAAAAAGTCCTTGTTTTATAAATTTCATCTTATTTTCCTCACGAAAAAAGCAGATCGTATTTCTACGCATCTGCTTTCTCATCCTTAATCCATGATTCCGATCTTATTCCCGTTTTCATACATATCTCCCGCATAGATCCCCGATCCGGCTCCTTCATCTTTAATCCAGCCAAACCCTTCTACATATACCATTCCATCTTTGGAATCTCCAGTCTTAGGCTGTTGGCTCCCTGCCGTTGTCGGCTGCTCCGCCTTTTCTTCCATATAGACCGGAGGTGTATCCGGCTGATCTATTCCTGTATCCTCCGACACTTCCGGCGGTACACCGGGCTTTGCATCTTCTGTCTTCTCCGGGGTTTCCTGAATCTCCTGTTCTGTATCACTTACAGAAGTTGCTGCCTCTGCCTCGATCACAAGGGATTCCTGCGGTTCTGCTTCCTGATTTTCCGTCTCACTCACATCGGTCGTCTCTGTTTCCACATAGATTTCTGTCTCCTCAGACGTAGCCTGCACTCCCTCTGCTTCTCTGCCCGGTTCCCGGTAAAACATCCTGTGAATTCCAAACAGCAGACCTGCACATACTGCCAGCAGTATTACCACTGCCAGCCACTTTTTTGTCTTATCTTTCATGGCATACCCTCCTTTTTGTTTTCCGTTTATCTGTCGTAGTTCACACGCTATCATAAAACTTTTGAAAAGTCTATGAGAATGTATAAACAATCACGATATCTGTAATATTTTACTAAAATTTCTCCCTGTAAGCTGCTTTTACTCTCAGTGGAATGGACAGATTCGACACAATCTTTCCTCCAAAACATACCGGTATTTCTATGGTAAGTCCTGCCTCCACATAATAAGTTCCTCCCGGTGATGCCAGCGCTGTATTATGAACATTCACAGTCAGATTTTTTATCCGATATTCCAGTCTGCCTGCTGTATTACGGCACACGCAGCCATCTCCGTCTTCTTCCAGTCCCAGCAGGGAACACATTCTGCCGTAAACATCCCCATAATCCAGGGATTCCATAAATCCTGTATCATCCGGCTCATACCCTGCGGCATATCCTTCCCTGATTCCGTGATATACTTCATTATAATTATCATTTACCACCGCAATAGCCGCAGATTCCAGGGCATCCTTTACCCCTGCCGCTGTAATCACAAGACGCATATACTCTGAAACACCGAGAATTATAATCAGCATGGCGATTGCTGCAGCCACCGCCAGCGGAGCCATGCTTCCTTCCTGTCCCCCTAACAGTTTTCTTACTCTCTGATCATGTTTTCTCACTTCCAGTATACCTCACTTTTTCCCGATGCTCTGGCTCTCATGGTAACCGGGAAAGAACCAAGCCTCCCAAACAGTCCCAGATCTTTTTGCAGGATCAGTGTCACTGTGACTTCCTCATTCAAAGGAATCTTCCCCTGTCTGGACCAGCTTACTGTCGGGTGGATCCCCATTTTCTCCTCCAGTGTCCTCTGTCTTGCAGTTGTTTCATATCCTATGCGGCCACTGATCTCTGCTTCTCTCACCAGTTCATCTGCAAAATTATCAAGCTGGAGTTTCGTGATAAACACAGGAAATACCCTGACCCCAAGGGCGATGACAAACATTACACAGAATACAACAACCGCCGCATCAATATATCCCTCCCCTTTTTTGTCTCTCATAATTTTCCAAACCCGCTTCATTTTTTCTCCTTCCTGTGCTTTTATCAGAACAGTGTTCCCATGGACTTTATAATTTCATATCCGATGATGGCAAAATAGGTTGCCAGAAAACACAACAGCATAGCAAATGAAAAAACACGGATTTTGGGCGGAATCTTTGCTGCCTTTGCTTTTAATCTCTGTAGTTCTGCCTGCTTGAAGTCATGAGTGAGCATCTGGAAGTACATGGCTCCATCATCTCCCCGCAATACGCCGATCAGTCCCCTGACTACATCCGATAGCTGTGGTGAATTCATTCTTGCCTCGAAGCGGGTAAGTGCTGCTTCATAGCTGCCGGAACGCATATCCGCACACACGATATCCAGTTCTCTCCGGAAATCTTCTCCTGCATTTCCCTTATAATGTTCCAGCATGGATAATACATCCCTGCTGTTTTTCAGTTCCTGAGATATCGTAGACACAAAACGGTACAGTTCTCCCTCGATTTGCTCTCTCTTTTCCTTTAATACTTCCTCTGCTTTTCCCGTTTCCTTATAGTAGATCATAACTCCTAACAGAACGAGGAAAATAGCCAGTAGCGGGAAAAAATACAGTGCCGGAAGAATCAGTAAAAAAACACTTCCCGCCTTCAAATAAGCATATGCCATATAGGTTTCCGGCGACATTTTAAATCCCGCGGCGTTTAATACATTCTGCATCCGGTTCTTCTTATAGACATTCATGCCTATGTATTTTCCAAGATATACCGCCCCGTCCATGTAAAAGGTATCCAGTACCTTTTGCAGTTTCTTTTCTTTTTTTCCGGCCCGCACCATTGCCCTGCCGCTCCGCAGCGTAGGCAGTCTTAAAAATCCGGACAGCAAAAGGAACAGACCGCATGCTGTCAGGATAAATACAAACAACAGTATGATTTTCATTTCTATTCCTCCTTATGTCCGATATTCAATCGGTTTCGTCAGTTTTATGACGCATGCTGCAGAAATAAAAATGACGATGCCGGTAATTGCCAGCATAATCTGTCCGGCTATGGTATGCATGAGCGTATCGTACCAGGATGGATTCAGAAAATATAGCAGTGGAATATTCCCCACCGCCAGTACCACCATGGTAATAAATTCTTTTCTCGGCTCTACTACCAGATATTCCAATTCTGCATTTACAATACGCATATCCGATAATTTTGCAACAATCGATGTCAGCGTGGTCTTAAGTGATCGATCATACAAACACGCTTTCATGGCATCCACCCATTCCTGAAACACCTCGTTTTCCATTGTTTCTTTTAACACGTCCAGTGCCGCCTCCAGATCCGGGTCTATCAGGCGTACCCTTGCCACAAAATCTGCAAACACATTTTTCACCGGCGGATTCAGATACGCAAGGTTTTCTTCTATCGAAGTCAGAATGTCTTCGCTGCGCAGGTATGCTGTGGTGATGATCGATAAGGCGGTCTCCAGTTCCGCCGATACATCCTTTTTGAAATGCGAGGCAGTCAGTTTCACATACCAGAAAGGGAGGAACAGAAACCCACCAGCCAGTACCGGAATCAGGAACACATTTCCCAGCATTACCGCCGTAAACGCTCCGGCTGCAAACAGAAGCATTGAGATTGTACATAGCATCGGGAAAAAATCTTCCCTGCCTGTGGTATGCAGGATTTTCTGTACTTCTTCTATTTCTCTGCGTAAGTAAGACTTTTTCTTCTGCTTTGTCTCTTCCAGTATCTCTTCCCTGATTCCCTGGGGTTTGTTCAAAAGCTTCCGGAAAATGTTCCCTGTAAAGTCATTTAGCTGGATGCCAAGCAGCAGAAATGCTCCCACAATCATTCCGATGCAGGCAATCATCTGTAAAGTCAGCATGCTTTCCCGCCTCCTTTCTCAATTTTTTCTAATACATCCACCGGCATGCCATTTTCTAAAAATCTTTTCTTGAGGCTTTCCGAAATTCCACATACCTTTTTATGAATGCCGTTAATAATAAACTGATCCCCTTCCATTCGGTTCTCTGTGATTTCATAACGATACAGCGGGTTATACTTTCTCTTTCCGTCTGCTGTGATCTCACACTCCATGATCTCCATAAGTTTCCTCTTGCGGTTTTCAAGCTGCTTGGTGAACACCACAATAGGAAAGGCTTCTGTCACCAGATCCATCAGCACCTCATCATCCATATCATATTTTCTCTTGCACAGTGTCCGCATTCGGCTGTAAGTGGATTCACAACTGTTACTATGGATGGTAGTCAGTACCGTATGTCCGGTTCTGGCAGATTCCTGTGCCGTATATGCTTCTGAACTCCGCATCTCTCCCACACAGATGATCTCCGGATTAAAACGTAGCGCCATATCTAAGAGCATATCCTGATCGATATTCTGTTTCTCATTTTCACTGTACCTTGTCAGCGTGTGAATGACACTATTGGTCACTTTTCCTTCCTTTTCTCTGACAAGTGCCAGTTCTCTACTGCCGTTTTCAATGGTAAAAATTCGCTTTCCATCCGGTATCGTGGTAAGGAGCCATCCCGCAAGTGTGGTTTTTCCGGAGCTGGTGGCTCCTGCCACACAGATACTGATGCCATATTGCAGACACGCTGACAGAAAATCCAGCATCTCCTCTGTTGCAGTACCGCTCTCCACAAAGTTTTCTTTTTTCAGGCTCTGTGGATTGACGATACGGATGGATGCCGCAATTCCCACATCCTCATCTACAAGGGGTGTTTTCAATACCGCAATTCGGATATTCTTGCTCAAATGTCCCAGTACTGCCGGGGAAGCGTTATCCAATACCATTCCCGACACATGAAGCATACGCCTGATCACATTGACCGCATGATCCGGAGATTCAAAATGTTCCTCCAGCTTTTCACATCTGCCGTCATTGTACTGTACTTCAATATCTCTCCAGGAGTTAATATCGATCTCTTCGATCCCGGTTCCGAAGATATACTTGGTGAGGAAAGAAAACTCTGCCATTTCTGTGTAAAGCTCATCGATCAACTGTTCCTGCGTTTTTCCTGTCACCGTGATGCGGTAATCACAAATATACTTTGTAATATACCGTTTGATCTGCTGCTTTACTTCCTCATTTCCGCTCTCTGTCATAAGCGTAGAATATTTGCTGGAGATATACTCCTGTACTTCTTTTAAGACATCCGAAAATGATCTTCCCGTTTCCTCCGGAGCGAAGAACAGGTTCTGATTGTTTTTCATACTCCGAACACCTCCCTGCTGATTATCTCAATTTCTCTGCGAAATGCCCGACTTTCCTTTAGGCCAAGCTCTCCCAGCAGTTCACCCTCTAAAAACTGTGCCTCTACTTCACTACTGTAGGGAATCTGGAATGCCACTTTGCCGAGGATCTGTTCCATATGACTGCCGGTATCCTGTTTACGGATATTGGATACGACCTTTAGCTGCTTATCGGCATCCCACTTATGATCGGAAAGCATCGGAAGCTGGGACGATAGATAACTGATGGATTTCAGATCACATCCCACAAGCCGCAGTACCGTATCAGCTTCCATCAGTGCCACCGCAGACAGAATATCCGACGCAATGTTACTGGTACAGTCTATAATGACATAAGGTGCAATCTGCGCTGTCTGGCGGATCAGTTCCTCTGCCTGCTCTTTTTCATAAGGTGGATATGTGAATACATTCTCACCTTTCAACATTCCGATTATGGACAGATGTTCGCTCTTCCGATAGAACATGCAGTTCTTTTTTATCAGATTTTCTGTCACATGTGCTGCTGCAAGAATACTTCCAAGTGACCTCTCCTGTTCCATATCTGAAGGAACGCATAAGTAAGGCAGCGGTGGTGTAATCATATCTGCAAGAATTAAGATAACGTTTCTTTTTTTCTTTGCCAGATGTTCCGCCAATTTCACGGATACTACTGTTTTCCCGCTGGAGGGACTTCCCCATACAGCAAGTACCCCTCCCTCTTCCGGATTCTCTTCTTCTCTTTCACATGCCTTGTTTCTCTGGAATATAGAATTGTTCATGAAGTTCAAGACTCTTCCTCCCCGTTTTCCTGCTGCATTTCCTCCAGCACAAGATCCTGCGCTTCTACGAACTTTGCTGCATTTTCCCTGTCACCTCTGTATACCAGTGACAGATGGATTTCTCCTTCCGCTTCCAGTCTTGCCAGCAGTTTGCTCTGTTCCGGCCGGACAAGCAACGTAACGGTGGAGGGTAACTCCTTTTCTTCCTCCATCTCCTGTGTGTTCGCATCGTTACCGGACTTTGCCGTCACCGCAATGACCTCCACATACTTTAATTCTGCCGGGATCACTGTTTCTCCACTGCCAAGGTAATCCGGGGCAATCACCGACACAATATCTCCGCTCTTCAATTTGCCGGACAGTCCCTCCGCAAAAGAACTGATGGTAATAGAGATCGCCTGTTTCTCTCCGTTTAAGTGATAGAGATATTGATTTTCCGCAGCGGGTTCCTCCGATACCTTTTCTGCCAGAAGATAGTCCCCCGCATACACATCCGTCGTCAGGTATTTTCCCTCTGCTTCGGTAATGCTCCTTAATACATCAGGCGGCAGATTATAGGCTCCCACCTCGATCTCCTGCAGCATGCTTTTTTTGATTTCTTCTCCTGCCTTCACATTTTCCGTAAAACGCACAATGGTCGTCTTCTTCGACATCCCGGCATTCAGTAACGGGGTCAGTACAAAACAGATAAGCAGGGCTGCTGCAATGCAAAGCAGTCCCAACACAGTACGATTCTTCAACAATTTCATTGCTCTCTCATCCTCCTGTCAAAACACTAATAAACATTCCCAGTAAAAGAAACGGAACCAACGGATACGCCTGTTTTTCTTTTCTGCCGGTAGTTACAGTTCTCACTATATGCCACAGAATTAACAGACTCAGTGCTAAAATCAATCCTATGACAGTCTGATACAGGCCAAGTACCAGACCGCAGGCTCCCACCAGTTTCACATCTCCTCCACCAATTCCTCCTATGGTGATCCCTGCAAGGAACAGCGGCAGGGCTGCCAGAATTCCCATAAGGCAGGGCCGTCCCGGCGGCACAATACTGATCAGTGCCACCAGGCATACCATCCAATTTGGGACAATCCTCTTTTGCAGATCTATGACTGCCGCCGAAAACAGAGCCATAAAGAAATACAACAGCCGGATCATATTACAGATCCATATTCATGCTGTTATCTTCCTCCTGTTCAAGATCCTCCAAGTCGTCACATTCCTCTCTGCCCTGTTCTCTCCTTTCCAGTGCTGTGGGCTGGTGGATATAGTCCTCATATTCCTTCAGTACCACCTGATCAAATTTTTCCTTCGCTTCCCTGTTTGCAAAGTACACCGTATCCTGGTACTGTCCCGCTGCATTTCCCTTTGTCTTAGGCATGGCAACCGTGAATCCATAATCATCCTTTTTGATTCTGACATTGCGGATAGTCACAAAGTTTCCGATCTTAACATTTGCGAGAGCCAGTACCCCTTTTCCGGGGTATGTCTCCGTGATCATTACATCCATCTGTAAATCTTCTACCTTCAAGTTGGTATTCATTTCTCCGAGCATCTATATTCTCCTTTTCTTTCCGTGAATTGTCCGATCCTGTAACTGTTTTCCATGTCTGTGAAACATCCTATCCCGCATAGTTAAACATTTCCTGAACTCTCTGCGTAAGCGTGGGCATGACCACATCTCCGAAAAGAGCATAGAGACCTGCCAACAATAATGCTCCGAGAACCACTGCAATCAGAATTTTGACTGCGGTATCCACATAGTTCTCACCCTTTTTGTCTCTCACAAGACCAGTTGCTCTCGCTGCCATTGTCTTAACTCCGTTTGCTACTTTCTTCATCATTTTTGCCATATTTTTTCTCCTGTTTTTGTTATTTTCTTCTTATTGGTTTCTGTTACTATCGCTTGTTTGTGTTACATGCCACTCATCTCGATTGCCTGCCCCTCGGGAGCCTGCATCTCGTGATGCTTTGTTACAGTGTCCTGTCCTTGTGCGATCGCCTGCTCGTAAGCACCTATTACTGCATCATGAAGCTGCTTTCTGCACTCCTGCGTGATGGGGAAACAAATATCCTTGTATTCATTACCGGCCTTATAGCTCGGCATGGATACAAACAGTCCATTGCTTCCTTCGATGATCTTGATTCCCCGAACAGCAAATGCTCCATTGATATTCACAGATGCCGTTCCCTTGATGCTTTCACTCGGTCGGATCGAATGGATACGCACCTCAAGCTGCATCGGTGCTGCCTCCTTGTGTGCTTCACTGGGCTGTTCTCTTTTCTCTGTGCTTTCTCCCCCGGGTTGGGTTGCCTTTTCTCTGGGCATAATCTTCCTCCTTATCAGAATTGAATTTCTTCATATCCGGCAGCGTCTATATAGAAAAAGCGGCTGGCATCACCATCCGCAAACTCTATAACGTCCGAGATAGCCAAGGCATGTCCCGCAAAGTTTTCGGGAACCGCCTGTCCATATTTCTCCCAGACTTCTTCCAGATTGAATTTTTCGATCTCCTCTTCATGAACCAGAACATATTCCCCTCGCTGCGGTCTGTCATACCCTCTTTTCCTTCGCTCTGCCAGACTGATAAACCGCATCGTAACAGGACTCTTCTGTCCCAGTTGATAGATCCTGAATTTTTTTGACTCCTTTCTGTCGATAGTTATCGTTTTTTCTGTACCACTATCTTCCGATAGTTGATCATATACGCCGCCACGGAATACCGGATTCTCTATCCCTTTTTCTGTTAAAAAACGAATCAGTTCCTCTTTCTGAAACATGGTATCGAGGATAGCAGTTTCGCCACTGACACAGCCAGCCGGATTTCCATAGTAATACAGGATTCCATCCACAATATCTATTCTCTTCATCTGTCCTCCCCACCACGCTGTTTGGAAAAATATTCCTGCTCTACGTTTCCTGTTGTGCGAATTTCAAAATCCTTGCAGCAAGTGCCACTTGCTTTGCAGGGTTCAACTGTTTTACTGCGGCATTCACATAGGCTTCCATGGTCTCCGGATCCTGACTTCCCATTTCTACAATATCTACTTTGGATAATATAATTTTTCCGCCACTCACAGACAGCTTTACAATGTCTCCACATTCCATTTCTGTCATCTGACGAAATTCCTTCGGAATCAGAATTCGTCCTTTTTCATCCAACAGCTTATGTACCTGTTTTTTCATCCGATACCCCTTCCGTAGTATTCAATATGATCTTTACCTTATCTTCTGAGATTCCCAGTTCATTACAGATTTCCATAACTTCTTCCGGGATCTCCATTTCTTTCAAAAGTTCCGATGAAAAAATGACAATCCGACCGTTCTGGCACACAATGTCAAGATCTGCATCCATCGAAATTCCTGCATCCTGTAACAGTTCTTCCGGGATCTGTAGTGACACACGCTGCTCCCTTGCCAGTTCCTCTACTACATCCTGATCATTTCTCACAAGCAAAAATTCTTTTGCCGCACTCTTAACTTCTTCCTCTTCTGCCATGTAAATCAGTTTTATCGCATCACCGGTACAGATCCCTGTCTGATCCAGTACCGTCATAGGAATCTCTATACACCCGTTCTCTGTCACTCTTCCTTCCATTTCCACTAACTGGAGCATTCTTTCTCCTTTCCTCTCCATAAAATCGAAGTTTCCTCTGCACCCATTTCAAATAAACTGATCTGCCTGGGCTGATTTTTCTTACGCTCTCCCATGTCATAATTAGCGATCAGCACCTCCGGGAATTCACTACCACTGTCATACCTCTGTGCCATATTATTAATTCTGGTTACAGCTTCGATCTGAAAGTCCCGGTATAATTCCCTGATATATTCACAGTCATTGTAAGAAACCATGAATTTCCCCTGAATTCCTTTTAAAGTATCTCGGAGTCTTACATGGTCTTCCTTGCGGAACACCACTTCGTAATGCCCCTCTGTCTCATAATAGGGAGGATCACAATAAAAAAAGGCATTCGGTCTGTCATATTGACGGATGAGTGCCTCAAAATCTTTATTCTCTATTACGGTATCTTTCAGTCTCCGGTTTGCTTCCCAGATGATCGTGAATGTCTTGCGGATGTCAAAGGGCTGGCATCCATAAGAGGTGCATCCGCTTCCGTAACTGTAGCGGATAATTTTATAAAATGCCGCTGCTCTCTTCACATCTCCCACCGCCGCCCGCTCCATAAGAATGTCACGGATCTCTGCCGCCTCCGGTTCTTTTAAGAAATGTGTGGCGATCTCCAATTCTTCCGAAAGATGTTCACTCTTAAATTCCTCCATTGTTAAAAACTTCCGTAGCATTACGAACTCATCCCTGGAATTAAACGGTAAAAAAGACAGTTCTTTAATGAGAGCCATAGGTCTCTCCCTGACACAATAAAAGAGATTTGCAAGATTCGAATTGAAATCATTGTAAACCTCCATACATTTATCCGGCGGCTTTCCGAATAATACCCAGCCTCCACCACCAAACACTTCTATGTAGCGGTCATATTGCGATGGCATTCGCAGATAAATCAGATCCCGCAATGCCTTTTTCCCGCCGACCCAACTGATTATACTGTTCAAGCTTTGCTCCTTCCCTGTATTACATCATATTCTGGGTTATTTCCGAACCACTTTCCTCAGGGTTTTCTCTTGAATTCTGTTTTTCCTCCATGGCTTCTCTACGTCTCTGCTCTAAATATTCCTGCGTAATAACAGCTTCGAAATAATCTTTTTCTGTATTCAGCGCCAGACTGCTTCCGTTGCTCCATGCCACATGAATCTGTCCGGCATCGTCTACCATCTTGACCTTTCCTTCAAGTCCATCCGGCATCTGAGGTTCCCCTTGCATCTCAATCAAGCGGATTTTCATCCCCTGCGGATACATTCTTTTAATTTCATCTACTTCTGCTTTGCTTAACACTGCTTCCTCCTTGTATTTTCTTCTACTGTGACATTATTAGCTCTGCGCAAGTACTGTGTAATTCCGTTCTTCCAGGATTTCTTCACACATTTTCTGTTCCACAATATCCATGCCATATCTTTCGATCACAAAAGCATTTACAATAAGTCTCAATATCTCATCCGGTACCAGTTCTCTGTCTGTCAATTCCGACAGGCGGATATGCTTTGTCCCGTGATAAGCGTCTTTTGCCGCATGGAACAGAATATATTGTTCCAAAGTAACACTTCCCAACCGAACTTGATTAAAATAAATTCCGGTATCTGACATCTGCCTGCGTGTTTTTTCCCACAGTTTTTCATCCGCAGAAAGTAAAAAAACAGTAGCTGCATAGTTCGGTAACCTGGACAGCGTATTCTCTTTCGATCCCGACCATAATAAATAGAATCTTTTTTATGGTCGCTGTCGTAGAAAAAGTGTTCATCCTCTGTCTGATCGAAGATCTCACTGATTCTTTTTTTCAAATATTCCAAGTGCATACGGTCAATAACATAATCCACGATTTCAGAGTAAGCTCCCATCTCCTTCCACTCACTCATGTCTTCTATGCTGCCATGTCCCCTCGCCCGATACCCAGGGGGCTGCCGCATCTGTTTCTCCAGTCTTTGCAGTTCCGGGCTGTTGCAAAACAATCCTGCCATAAAATATTATCCTCCTTTATTTTTCATAAAAAAGCAGCGCCTATTTTTTAATAAGCGCCGCTTTACATATGCATCTGTGTTTCCGTATTCTGTACCTGTTGTTTCCCTATAAGTTCTCTCTCTGTCATGACACTCCAAAAACTTTTTCTGCTCCAAAAGCTGATATAGATTTCCCCATCTTCTACTGTAAGTGGTTGCTGTTCAAATCCTTCTCCCCAGCCATCACTCATCTGTCCTGTCCAAAAGTCTTTCAATATCTTGATTTCTTCTTCCGTTAAAGGATCCCTTATTTTACATTCCAGCACACCATACAGCTCACCATCCACATCAGCTACCTTTGGATGTGCCGATACTACTTTTGCCGCCACTTCCCTGCTTTCATCGAAATAGTGCATAAGTCCTCTTGCTTCTTCCCCCTCACACTTTTCTCTTTCAATTGCCTCCTCTATTATTTCTAAATACTGTACAAGATCACTGCCGTACAGTTCTCCTTCAGCTATTCCTCTCATGTTCAGATTTGCAATCAATGGACTAAACAGACAGAATTTTTCCAAGCCCTCCTCCGTTATTTCCAATGGATCCGCAAATTCTCCCTTGTACTGACTATACTCTTCTATTGGTCTGGTTACCCCTACAAATCCATCATCTATATAACCGCTTACTTCAAATGTCCCTGCTTTTTTATCCGCTCCAAAGGCTGCATAATTAATATGCGGCAGCAACAACTCATCCACTTCAAACAATCCCGATTCCGTTATTAAATACTTTCCATATTCTTCATCGTTATGTACCGTAGGATTAATTTCAAACTCGTTAAGATGCGTCGCAATATAAGCAACATCGGAGAAATTGATTAAACCAGTAAACTGCACAGCCGCCGCAAGCTGCTTCAGTTCTGCTTCTTGAAATCTCCTGACTTTTCGACACATTTCATTAAACAAGGTTAACTGCTGAATCTCATTTATATCCTCCGGTATCGGCACAAGAGTATCAGGTAAACGCAGATTTTTCACTTCTGTCACTTTCATCTCCCGATATTCCCTCACCTGCAGCCTTTCTTTTACTTTATCCATGGAACAGATATCCGTAGGCAGATACAGATATTCTCTATCCCCAGTAGTATTCTGTACCTCGACAACTGCAACCGTCTCCTCTGATACAATAAATTTCGGGAATGTCTTTCCATTATATACTTCCAACAATTCAAATCCATGATCTACCAACACTCCATAAGGTAGTACTTTCACATTGCTCTCCTTTAAGGCGTTTTTTGCAAACTCTGTGAAATCCATCTGCTCTTCTGGTATTTCTGAAAACTCGTCCGTATAAAGACGTACTCCCACCTGACTGGCATCTGAAAAATCTGTGAGCAGAGAAAGGCCTTTCATACTAAATGTTAGATTGATCAAATCCTTTATTGTACTCACGTCACAGTCATTGGCATATACTGCCAAAACTTTTCTTTCATATTCTGTCAGATGCTCCATTCTCCTGGCAAAGAAATTTACCTCATCCATATTCAGAAACTGTCCTTCCAGTTTTTGTAAGGGATTATCCTTCTCTGACACTTTCACAAGTTTGCCCTTAGGTATCGTTTCTCTCATGCCCATCTGTCTCATTTGAAAATTTAGTTCTTCATCTGACAGCGGAAGTTCAATACTTCTATGTCCTCCGATTAATATTGTAATTTTCATTCCTCTCCTCCTGTCTCATAATTGTCTTCCTTGTTCTATAAAAATGCTTCTCTATATTTCCATGATCATTCCCCTCACCTGTTCCAGCTTTTCTGCTTTTACCTCCGCGTAGATTTGAGCAACATCTATACAATCTGTGGCAAAATCATATCCTATAAGCTGCGGGTATAAAGGAAACTCTTGTTTGGGAACTTTCCCACATTTGTACTTAGAGTATCCCATCTTACTCATTTCCTCATAGGAAATTGCTTTCCCGTTTATAATATGTTTTTCTCGTTTCTCCTTCTGCATTCGAGCTAATGCTTCCAAAATTCCGGCACATCCATTTCTTGCTTTGTAGGTACTAATGGCCCTTGTTGTAATTTTTAATTCAGATGCCAGTTCAGCAATACTTTTATACTCCTTTCCCCGGATAATACACATAGGAATTCGACTTATCATACGGTCCGCCGGTATCCCCGCTTTCTCTTTTACCTCCAGTAAAATGTCTGCAGCAGTTTCAAAGTCTACGTTATTATTGACCATCATTTCATGAATACAGCCAACACTTATTTTCTTTTTCCGCGAGAAATCTCTTTTACTTTCATATGTTATTCCGTGATACTCTATTTTGCATTGAGGCTTATTCCTTCTCCTGATCGGGCTGAACAATGCTTCTTTCAAATTCATTCCATATGCTAATCTCTCCCATACCAATGACACATCCTGACCATAATAACAGCTAAGCTCCGTCAATCCGTGAAATTCTTTTCCTTGAAAAAAAATAACTTCTTTTTTAAGTATTTCTGTGAGAGCCTCTTCTAACGTGTTTCCCTGCTCCATTTTTTTGAAAATAGTTGATCGTTTAATTCCATACTCATTTGCAATCATTGAGACACTCTTATATTTTCTTCCCCATACGACATAAGTTTCTGCTTCCTTTGCCCTCTGTGCTATTTTCACGGCCTTATCTACATCTTTCGTTCGATAATATTTATGCATAAGCGGAGAATATGGTAGTTCTAAGTCTTTACTAAGTTCACTTAATGAGTCATATTTTTTTCCCTAATATTCTACCTGGTACCCTTTTCTTCGTTTCATGCAATTCCTTTCCTATATCATCTCTGCCCCTCGTCTTTATATGTCCTTATACTAAGACTCCATTTATCACCTTCTAGATTTGCAGGCACTAAAAAAGTGACCCCATGAGGTCACTTTTTCAAACTATTTTTATTGCTCCGCAATCCTTGTCGCAAGATCTTCCAGATACATCCACCGATCCATTTTCTCTTCCAACAGCTTTTCTGTTGTTTCTTTTTCTGTTACCAATTGATTCAATTTTACAAAATCCGTCGATGCTGTCTCCATTTCCTTATCAAGCTTTTCTACTTTCCCTTCCAGCGCAGCAATGTCCGCTTCTATAGTTTCATAGTCTTTCTGTTCCTGATAAGTAAACTTTAACTTCTGGGGGCCACGGGTACGCTGTCCCTTTTGTGTTGCTCCGGTTGCCGTTTCCGCTTTCTTGGGTGTTTCTGTTTCTTCGGCTTCCCTCTCTGCCTGTTTTTTTAAGGCATAATCGGTATAGCCGCCTTCGTACTGTCTGATTTTTCCATCGCCCTCAAAAGCAAAGATGCGTCTCATCGTTCTATCCAGGAAGTATCGGTCATGAGATACCGTAACGACAATTCCTTCATAGCGATCCAAGTAATCCTCCAGTATGGTCAGCGTAGCGATATCCAGATTGTTGGTCGGTTCATCGAGAATGAGCAGGTTAGGGCTCGATGCCAGCACTCGAAGTAAGTTCAATCTTTTCTTCTCACCACCGGATAGTTTTCCAATCAGGCTGTACTGCTTTTCCGGCGGAAACAAGAATCGATCCAGCATCACTGATGCGGACATCAGTCCGTCCACTGTCTGGATGTATTCTGCTGTATCCTTCACATAATCAATCACTCTCTGGTTCGGATCCATATAGGACATATCTATTTCCGTTTCATCCGTGGGTTTCTCTGAAGCGATCTCCTGCGCATAATATTCCATTTTGACTGTCTGACCGATAATAACTTTTCCAGAATCCGGAGAAATAATTCCTGCAATCATTTTCATCAGTGTCGATTTTCCGCATCCATTAGGGCCAATAAATCCTACTCTGTCCCCTTTCAAAAAATTATAGGAAAAATCATCAATCAGTTTTTTCTCTCCATAGGACTTGCAGATATGATCCAGTTCTACAGTGGTTTTTCCCAATCTTGTAGAAATAGAACTCAATTCCACCTGTGAATCCTGTACCGGAGCCTGTTTATCCCTCAGCTCCTCATAACGCTGAATATGTGCTTTTTGTTTGGTGGAACGTGCTCTGGCTCCCCTGCGTATCCATTCCAGTTCCACTCGCAGGATCGACTGACGTTTTCGCTCGCTTGCAACTTCCATCTCCTGACGCTGTGTTTTCAGTTCCAGAAATCCCGAATAATTTGTCTGGTAGCTATATATTTTCCCTTTATCAATCTCCACAATTCGATTACATACGCTGTCAAGAAAGTATCTGTCATGGGTAACCATAATCAAGGCACCTCTCCACTTTTTCAGATAATCCTCCAGCCAGTCCGCCATATCATTATCTAAATGGTTGGTCGGCTCATCCAAAAGCAGAATATCCGCAGGAGATAAAAGCACTGAAATCAGCGCAAGACGTTTTCTCTGTCCGCCAGACAATTGTCCGGCAGGCTGCGAATAATCTTTAATCCCAAGTCTGGTCATCATTGCCTTGGCATCGCTTTCTATAGACCACCTGTTTTCCTCGGTCACATTTCCTTCCAATACACATTCCAAACTGCTTTTCTCAGGCGAAAATTCCGGATGCTGTGGAAGATAACGCATTACCACATGATTGGCAACCGTGATGTTTCCTTCCTCTGCTTCTTCTGTTCCCATAATCATCCGCAGTAACGTAGTCTTGCCTGTTCCATTGATACCGATAATACCAACCTTCTCTCCCTCCTGGAGCGAAAAAGAAGCATCTTCAAATAGTTTTCTTTCGGTATAGGACTTAGTCAGTTTTTCTATATTGATCAGATTCATGCTATTGCCTCTTTCAGTTATAATTTCTCGTACAGCATACACAATCACATACTGTATTTAATAAGAGAAACTATTTTCTATAGCTTCTTTATCAAGTAAATCCTCTTTCTAACTTTCTTTTAACAATCATTGAGAACTTACTTCCTCTAATACCCCTTCTATTTCAGCACGAATTTTCATATATGGTAAGGGCTCATTATGATATGCTTCCCATGGAATATAAATATATATATCATCCTTGTTCGAAAGCATCTGGGACTTAATTTTTTTTCTCTCTAAGTAATCCTTATCATCTCTACCATAAACTTCTATAACTATTTTTTTATTTGTCCCATCAAATTCTATAATACCATCTTCCAAATATTTATCTCTATATGCACCATATCCATACTCAAACGGTTTATAAAAGAATGCTCCTCTTTCCTTAAATCCATTTTGATTCATTATTTCACAAATGGCATTATACATTTGCACTTCATAATTACTCTCAGAAAATAATCCATAATCATTTACTAAAAGAAATCGCAGGCTATACATTGCATACTTATCTCTAAATCCTGCTAAAATAATACTTCTATTAGATAAATCATTAGTCGCATATGTATTTTCGTACTCTTCAAGCGCTCTAATTAACTCTTTTGTATAAACAGGAACTGATAACGCCTTACCATTTTTCTTTTCTTTTATTACTAAACGTGTAATCTCATCCTCTTCCTTATATGGAGGTATCTCTGCTAATTCTTTGTATACAAATTCCAGACCATCTTTTTGACGATCTAAATCAGCAATGCTTTTTCTCCTAGCCCCTATCCTTGTCCGCTTTTCAGCCCAAAACATTTTCTTAATCATTACTTCCGTTTTAGGATACCCTGTACTATTTTTTCCTTTATAAAATGCAACATGTTTAAATGTGAGCATATTCATCTTCTTTATCATTGCAGAAATTGTAATTTCTCCTTGCTGATACTGAGGATATCTTCTACCTCCTCCACCATGATTTTGTGGAACATTTTCATTTGGTGCATTTTCATCCGGCTCATCGTTGTTTTGATCCCGGTGCATTAATGGTTCTGATAAATGCACCCGTACCTCCCCTGTCTCATCATCAATCAAAAATCCTGCATTATACTCACGTTTATCTAAGAATACTTTCGATTTCGGACACCAATCCTCGTGATCTGCTTGTTTCCCTTGACTGCATGGATATATTGCCCAATTTCCATTACGCACTTTATATTCACTTACTCCATTACAATTGCAAAAAAGTTTCACTTTACCATTTTTACACTTTTCATATAATAACTTTTTTTCATCGTTATCCATTTCGTTTGGACATAGTATTTTATTTTCATTGGTTTTTATTCTAAACTGCGCCATTTTTTCTTTCCTCTAAATCAACAATCAATTCACAGATTTCTCTCTTTTAACATTATACAACAATTTAAATATATCTCCAACAGAAATCCCTTGTCATAAATTTATACTAAGTGTAAATCAAAAAATTTATTTATTAAGTATGCGGAAACAACCCTGATGCATTGTTTCTACATAAATCATTACTAAATTCCAACATCTGGGCAATCTGTTTCTCTATCCGCTCTCTTTCAATAGACAATCTGCCGCTTCTTTGTCAGCCACGATCTGACTCAATTTACAAAGTCTGTTGACATTACAGCCATATCACTTTCAAGCAATAATTTTCATCAACATGAATTTCCTACAACTATTGATACCTATGCCACCTACCTTCTCTCCTTCCTGTAAAGGAAACGCTACACTGACAAATAGCTTCCTCTCAGTATAAGACTTTGTCAGATTCTCTATGTTAATCATATTCATGTTATTACATCACTCATTTACTTTACCTTTCATTTATACACCTATACACCAAACAAAAAAGTAGTCATCTTTTTGATTATATCCCTTGTTACACAATACACAGTATAACGATATTTTTGTGTATCCAGTACCTTTTACACCTATTTTGTTACTCAATACACTCTATGCACACTTAAAAAGGGGGCTATAGTTTACATCCAGGATCAAAACATTCGGTGCCCCCATCAGGACTTTGCATAACTGCAGTCTGCGCCGCTCTCCACCGGACAGTTTTCCCAGCTGTCCATACTGATCTTCCCCGGAAAAAAGAAACCTCTCCAGCATTCTCGCTGCCGTGATCTGTCCATCCTCCGTGATGATATATTCTGCCACATCCCGGATGTAATCAATGACTCTCTGCTCCGGATGCATCATGGTGTCATCGATCTCCTGGGCATAATATCCCAGCTTCACGGTCTGCCCGATCTCAATATGTCCGCTGTCCGGAGCCACTTCACCCAGGATCATTTTCATTAACGTAGTCTTGCCGCTTCCGTTGGGTCCGATGAATCCCACCCGGTCATCCTTCCCGAACAGATAAGTAAAATCGCGGATCAGGACTTTATCCCCATAACTCTTGGACACATTCTCGATCTCCACGGTAGTCCGGCCAAGTCTTGATGCTGCGGAAGCCAGCTCTACCTTACCGTCCGTCACAGGACCTTTCACATTTTTCAGTTCCTCAAAACGCTGTAATCTCGCCTTCTGCTTCGTGGAGCGGGCTCTGGCACCGCGCTGCACCCAGGCAAGCTCATTCCGTAAAATGTTCAGACGCTTTTTCTCACTGGCCTGCGCCATCTCTTCCCGCTGCATTTTCAGTTCCAGATAGCCGGAATAGTTGGCATCATAAGAATAGATCTTCCCCTTGTCCAGCTCCAGGATCCGGTCAGTGACGCTGTCCAGGAAATACCGGTCGTGCGTGACCATGATCATGGCACCTTTTCTGCGGCGCAGCTGGTCCTCCAGCCAGTCGGACATGGAATTGTCCAGATGGTTGGTAGGCTCGTCCAATAACAGGATCTCCGCCGGGGACAACAGTACCGATACCAGTGCCAGACGCTTGCGCTGTCCGCCGGACAACTGCCCGCAGGGCTGGTCAAATTCCGTAACACCCAGTTTTGTCAGCATACTTTTGGCATCCGCCTCGATGGTTCCTGCGTTTTCCTCCACGCGGTTGCCCCGCAGCACCGCTTCCAGTACGGTCTCTTCCGGTGCAAACTCCGGATTCTGGGGCAGGTAACGCACAAGACAGTGATTTGCCTTGATCACGGTACCGTCATCGGCCTCCTCCAGCCCGGCAATTATTTTTAACAAAGTAGATTTTCCGGTTCCGTTAATACCAATGATTCCGGCCTTTTCCCCTTCCTGCAGGAAAAAGGAGGCTCCGTCAAAAATCTTGCGTACTCCATAACTTTTGGTAATATTGTCAACAGTCAATATATTCATCTGTACTACCTCATATTTTCAGAATTAATTCTCCGCATAGCTTATCCAAACTTTTTTCTCAAAGAATCGTATCATTTTTCATGTGCTATGCTTTCCAAATGTAGTATACTATAAATAATCTATTTTAGGAAAGAAGGTTTTCGCATGAACTTAAAAGATGCTGCTGCGAATCTGAATCAGGCACACCCGGAGGATACCCTGCATCCCCTCTTTACTCCCTGGGGGGAATTGCTGATGCGATCCGGTTCTTATGATGATATCCTGTCGGAATATCCCCGTCCGCAGATGAGACGGACAGATTACCATACGCAAAATGGTCTCTGGGAATATGCTTTTGTGCCCGCAGACGGGAGTAGTTCTTCGGAAGATCCTGCGTATTTTACCTCTCAGGGTTCCATCCGGGTTCCTTTTTCTCCGGAATCCCTGCTTTCCCGAGTAAACAGACGGCTGGAACCTGAAGAATACCTGTGGTATCACCGGGAACTCTCTTTTTCCACGGAAGAGCTTTCTCAAAAAGAGGAAAATATGCATTGCATTCTGCATTTTGACGCGGTGGATCAGGAGGCAACCGTCTTCCTCGGCACAACGAAGCTCGGCACTCACAGCGGCGGCTACCTTCCTTTTTCCTTAGACATCACAGAATATGTAAACGCAGATCCGGTATCTCTCTATGTAAAAGTCCGGGATCTGACCGACACCGGTTACGCCACCAGAGGCAAGCAGACCCTGAACCGCGGCGGCATGTTCTACACCGCCCAGAGCGGCATCTGGCAGAGTGTCTGGTACGAATGGGTTCCGGAAAACTATGTGATCAATTATAAGATCACTCCGGAGTACAACAAGGCTTCCGTAACCTTCGTTCTGTGTTCTCCGAAGCCTTTTCAACATCTGGAATTCCAGGTAAGTGCCCCCTCCTGCGACGGGTCTGACACGCCAAAAGACACACCGGTGCGGCTGCGGCTGCGAAAACTTTCCGAGCAGACGGATCCCTTTGGACTCACGTATACCACGGTAGTACTTTCTTTTCCCGCCAGTATCACCTATTCCGCTACGGTTCCCGCGGATGCACCGGAGCCGGTGAATTTCAAGCCCTGGAGCCCGGAACACCCCTGGCTGTATCCTTTTACCTTGAACGCCGATGCGGATACCGTGGATGGTTATTTTGCCATGCGATGTTTCTCCGTCGAAAAGGATTCCAAGGGGATTTTGCGTTTTTGTCTGAATCACAAACCCTATTTTCTCCACGGGATCCTGGATCAGGGCTACTGGTCCGACGGGTTGATGACTGCTCCCTGCGATGAGGCTTTTGTCTATGATATTAGCCTCGCAAAAGGGCTGGGATTCAACATGCTCCGGAAGCATATCAAGGTCGAACCCCTGCGATGGTATTACCACTGCGATCGTTTGGGAATGATCGTATGGCAGGATATGGTCAGCGGTGGCTCTACCTATCATATGCCCTGGGTATGCTATATGCCAACACTGTTCCCCCACATGTCCGCCCACACGAAGGACAATCATTACGAACTGTTCTCCCGTAGCTCCGAAGAAGGCCGGAAAAGCTGGGAGCAGGAATGTCTGGACACTATTGACCATCTGTACAACGTGCCTTCCATCGCCGTGTGGGTACCGTTTAACGAAGGCTGGGGGCAGTTCGATGCCGCCCGTATCGCGAAAATGGTGGCAAAAAAAGACCCCACTCGTCCGGTAGACCATGCCAGCGGCTGGTTCGACCAGAAAGGCGGGGATTTCCGCAGTATTCATAATTATTTCCGTCCGTTACAGGTTAAATTGGATGGAAAAAGGGCTTTCGTTATCTCGGAATATGGTGGCTACGCCTGCCATATCGATGGGCATTCCAGCGTGGACCGCGTCTACGGATACCAGAAATATGACACTCCGGAGGAGATGGCTGCTGCCTTGAAGCAGTTATTTTCCAGACAATTATTTCCTCTGATCTCAAAAGGATTGAGCGGTGCGGTATACACGCAGCTCTCCGATGTAGAGGAAGAGGTCAACGGTCTGGTGACTTACGACCGACGCATCGTCAAACTGCCTGTGGGGCATCCTTTTGCGGCGCCATCCTCTTTTGCAGCACCTTACTCACATGAAAATAAGCCGGAATAAGAAATGCATCCGCCATGATCCAGGCAATGGGGCTGCCCAGACATACCCCGGTGAAGCCGATGATGGGCACCAGTCCAAAGCCTGCTAATGATCTTGCTATCATTTCGAAGACACCCGCTAAAATCGCGAATTTCGGGAAACCCATACCCTGGATCAGGAAACGGACAATGTTCACCAGTGCAAGTGGAATGTAGAATGCCGTATTCCATAACAGGAAAGCACGCACGTTGGCAATGATCTCTGCTTCGCCGCTGTCCACGAACAGCTGTGCCAGCGGACCGCCGAAAAATACGGCGATCAAAAATGCGATCACAGAGTATCCTACCCCCAACAGTACGCAGGATTTAAGGCCCTTGCCAAGACGATCCAGTTTGCCGGCTCCCACGTTCTGTCCACCGTAGGTCGCCATGGTAGAACCCATGGCATCAAAAGGACAGGCTAAGAAATTGCCGATCTTACCGCCTGCAGTCATGGCCGCAACTGCCGCAGAACCTAAGGTATTGGCTGCAGTCTGTAAGATCACGCTGCCGATGGCGGTAATGGAATATTGTAATCCCATGGGAACACCCATGCCGCACAGCACCATCATCATATGCCCGTCCGCTTTCCATTCTTCCCTGCGGATCCGCAGGATCTCGAACTTTTTCACCATATAGACCAGACACGCCACACCGGAGACGCCCTGGGAAATCACCGTAGCCCAGGCTGCCCCCGCCACGCCCATGTGCAGGGATATGATAAAATACAGATCCAGCACAATATTAATAATGGAAGACAGCACTAAAAATACCACAGGAGTCTTGCTATCGCCGGTAGCGCGGATCACACCTGCCACGATATTATACAGATACACAGTAGGGATACCGATGAAAATAATAAAAATATAATCATAAGCCCCATCAATAATATTGGAAGGGGTCTTCATCCATACCAGAATATCCCGGCACAGAATTGCCGTCACGACCGTCATAACCACGGAAAATGCCAGTCCCAGCCAGGCGCAGTTCGCCACATATTTCCGCATACCTACATAATCTCCGGCACCGAATTTATGAGATACGGGGATAGCAAATCCGTTGCAGACACCCATGCAGAAACCGATCACCAGAAAGTTGATGGAACCGGTAGAGCCTACCGCTGCCAGGTCGTCTACTCCCAGAAACCGTCCTACGATCATGGTATCTACCAGATTATAGAACTGCTGGAATAAAAATCCGAATAATAACGGCACAGCAAAGCTGATGATAAGTCTCATGGGGCTTCCTTTTGTCAGATCTTTCGTCATGGTAATAACCTCTCCATTTTTCAAATCAACCGCAAGCACTGAATTTATCAGTGTTTCCTGTTATTTCTATCGTTGAGAGTATATACGCGGCGCTCCAAAAAAGCAATATCTTTTTTTGCACATTTTATATTTTTTTGCTATACTCTTTTTGTCATTTTTTTACAAGCATTGTTATTATGAGAGGGGAATTGTCATGAACGAATTTTTGAAATATCTGAAAATGATACCTGTAATTATCTATCCTTATATTTATGTATTGATTCTTGCTGTCTTCTTCCTGTTTGTAGGCGTACTGCCAGAGGATACCACGGATATCTCCCTGCTTGTCCTGCTTATCATCGCAGTCATCTATAACCTGTATTCCTTTGTCATCGTAATCGTCAATGCGGTACAGACCGCCAGGGGAAAATTGACTGCAGGGCAGGCTGCCCGGATGAACCTGATCATCAAAGGAATTCAGATTCCTGCTTATATCATGCACTTTATCCTGGGTTTCATCGGACTTGCCATGAGTGTCTGGGGCATCGGCTTTCTCCTGTGGGCAGTACTCATTGATCTTTTGACGATCCTGCTCACCGGCATCAGTTCCATCGGCTGCAGTATTCGCATGCGCAAAGAAAGGCTTGTCTCCCTGCCGGGTGCCATCTTCATGGGGATCGGATGTTTTATCTACTGTGCGGATGTGGCGATCGCCATTGTGTATGTTGTGAAAGCCCGGAAGAAATCTCCTGCTAAATGGCAAGTTAGTTAACTAACCGGACGAACTCCCGGGAGTTCTGCGTTTCTAAAGTTGCCAGAAAACCAGTAGCCCCGGTTGCATATAAGAATAAGCTGACCGTAAACAGACGCCGGCACTTAGCGAGGGTACTTTCCTCGCTTATGTGCCGCTGCGCTCTGTTTCCGAGTGGAAACGATGTCAGCGTTTCTTATATGCAATCGAGGCTACGGATGGCTAGCCAATAAGTTCGTTAACTTGCCAGTTACTTAAGTTCTTTTTATGCAAAAGGATTCTCGGTCGGATACAGCATGCTCTTCGGCTGGTTAAAGTTCAGATCCTCTACGGGTACGCCGATGTACTTGAATACTTCGTACAGAGCCTTGCCGAAGTGTCCGAAAGCTACGGCACCGTGGTGAGGGAAGTTCTTCTCGATCAGTACGTGACGATAGAAACGTCCCATCTCGGGGATAGCGAAAATACCGATACCACCGAAGGATCTGGTAGCTACGGGAAGGACTTCTCCCTGTGCAATGTATGCGCGCAGCTTGTTGTCCGCGGTGGACTGTAAGCGGTAGAAGGTGATGTCTCCGGGAACAATATCTCCTTCCAGAGTACCCTGGGTCACCTCTTCGGGAAGGGTTCTTGCCATGATCATCTGGTACTTCATGTTGCAGGAGGTCAGCTTCTTAGAGTTGGTATTGCCGCAATGGAAGCCCATGAAGGTATCCTTGTGCGTATAGTTGAATTTGCCCTTGATGGACTCTTCGTACATGTCATCGGGAACGGTGTTGTTGATGTCTAACAGAGTAACGGCATCGGCGCTGACACAGGTTCCGATGAACTCACTTAAGCAGCCGTAGATATCTACCTCACAGGATACAGGAATACCCATACCGGTAAGGCGGCTGTTCACATAGCAGGGTACAAAACCAAATTGAGTCTGGAATGCAGGCCAGCATTTACCGGCAATCGCTACATACTTACGATACCCCTTGTGCGCCTCGATCCAGTCAAGCAGAGTCAGTTCATACTGAGCAAGCTTCGGCAGTACTTCGGGCTTGTGGTTGCCTGCGCCCAGCTCTGCTTCCATCTCTTTTACCTTAGCCGGAATTCTCTCATCTCCGTCATGCTTCCTGAAAGCTTCGAACAGATCCAGCTCGGAGTTCTCCTCGATCTCCACACCCAGATTGTACAGCTGCTTGATCGGTGCGTTACAAGCTAAGAAGTTCAAAGGTCTGGGACCGAAGGAAATGATCTTCAGGTCGCTTAAGCCCACGATAGCTCTTGCAATGGGAATGAACTCATGCAACATATCTGCGCACTCTGCTGCGGTTCCCACAGGATTCTCAGGGATATAAGCCTTGATATTACGAAGCTTTAAGTTGTAACTGGCATTCAGCATACCGCAGTAAGCATCGCCTCTGCCTCCTACCAGATCGTTCTGGGTCTCTTCTGCTGCCGCGATGAACATGGCAGGACCGTCAAAATGCTTTGCCAGTAAGGTCTCGGAGATCTCGGGGCCGAAGTTGCCCAGATATACGCACAGTGCGTTACAGCCTGCCTTCCTGATATCTTCCAGCGCCTGTACCATATGGATCTCGCTCTCCACGATACATACGGGACACTCATAGACACTGTCGGTGCCGTACTTCTCAGTATAAGCCTTCATCAGAGCTTTTCTTCTGTTCACGGAAAGGCTCTCGGGGAAACAGTCACGGCTGACAGCCACAACGCCAATTTTTACTTCGGGTAAATTACTCATTTTGTAATCCTCCTGTTTTCGTTTTCTTTTTCTCTATACCATTTATTTTACCGCCGTCCTGCATCCATGCAGGAAGCTTCCGGCGTTCAAATCTTTTTATTCTGCCAACATTATTTGCTGACATCCAAATTTTCTCCAATCAGTCCGATAAAGCTTCCCTCGGGAAGTCCGCCCTCTGCATGACCGATCAGCCACTTATTCGTAGCGGCAAGCAGTGCATCCTCACTGGGTGCGCGGCCATGATCCACTTTCTGATGGGTTCCCTGAAGCGGATAATTAGTGCCCTGGGGCAATACAATTGCCACCTGAAATCCCTGACCGTCCACACCGCAGGGGGCATAATGCAGAGAAGTAGCGAAGACTTCCACACCGGTACCCGCCGGTACTAAAAATGCTTCCATCTTAGAAGTATCATAGGTAAAATCCTCTGCCACATCTGCCAACTGTCCGAGGAGCAGAATGGCATCCGTAGCTGCCACATTGATCTCAGAACTTCTGTGATATTCCACAGCATTTAATTTGGAATTATGACCATTACAATAGCCGATCTGTATGGGCGTCTCTCCGTAGGTGACCGTCTCCAGTTCTTTTTTCACAGGTAGTGCTTCCAGTGCGTTGATCCCGGGCTCATATACCACTCCCTCGGGAATCGGAGTCTTCTTCATCTCCTCCACCAGTTCTGTGAAATTCACGTTGGTGATCACTCTGCCGTATTTTCGAAACGCAGGATCCTTTACTGACAAAATTTTCATTCTACTCTACCAGCCTTTCTCTATTATAGCACAATCTGAAAATAGCGAGGTTCATTTTGTTATGTCGTTGTTTGATTTTTCTACGATGTTATTTAATAATCTCAAACAGCGGCTTGCATGCCGGATAGATCTGGCGGAATTTCTGATAACGATCTTCATACTTCGCTACCAGCTCCGGATCCGGTTCTACCGTTCCGGTGACTTTCACAAACTTCTCCGCAATCTCTTCCACACTTGCATATTCGCCACAGGCTACCGCTGCCAGCATGGCACCACCCATGGCCGGACCCTCTTCACTCTCAATCACATCCACCTTCAGATTCAGAATGTTGGCGATCATTTTCTTCCACAGCGGGCTCTTCGCTCCTCCGCCGCAGATCTTGGTCCGTTCCAGATGGATCCCCAAAGATTTTGCCACCTCCAGAGAATCTCTCAAGGCAAATGCTACACCTTCCAATACTGCCTGGGTCATATCGGCTCTTGAGGTGTCCATGGTCATGCCGATAAAGGTACCTCTGGCATTGGGATCGTTATGTGGAGAACGCTCACCCATCAGATACGGCAGGAAATAGACATGATTCTCGCCAAGCTTACTGATCTGTGCCTGCTCCGCGGCGTAATCCTTCGTTCCGATGATCTCATCCATCCACCACTTATTGCAGGATGCAGCACTTAACATGCAACCCATGAGATGGTAATGTCCGTCTGCATGAGCAAAAGAATGCAGGGCATTGTTCTGATCCACACCGAAATGATTGGAAGAGATAAAAATCGTTCCACTGGTTCCCAGAGAAATATTACACATATTATCCCCAACCGTTCCGGTTCCCACAGCTGCTGCCGCATTGTCTCCGGCTCCCGCCGCTACCACTACCTTGTGCGGAAGTCCCAGTTCATCTGCCACCTCAGGCAATACGCAGCCCACCTTTTCATAGCTTTCATAACAGGTCGCCAGCTGATCTTCGCTCACACCGCAGATCTCACACATCTCCTTCGACCAGCAACGATTCTTCACATCGAACAGGAGCATACCGGAAGCATCCGATACATCCGTACAATGTACTCCGGTCAGACGATACGCAATGTAATCCTTCGGAAGCATGATCTTTTTGATCCTTGCAAAATTCTCCGGCTCATTCTTTTTCACCCAGAGGATCTTTGGTGCGGTAAAACCGGTAAAGGAGATATTTGCGGTATACTCCGACAGCTTCTCCTTGCCGATCACGTTGTTCAGGTAGTCACATTCCTCGGTGGTTCTGCCGTCATTCCAAAGAATCGCCGGGCGAATCACCTGATCCTGCTCATCCAGGAGGACCAGTCCGTGCATCTGTCCGCCAAAGCTGATGCCTGCCACCTGATTCTTGTCTGCATCTTTTAAAAGTTCCCGGATGCCTTCCATAGTCTGTTCATACCAGTCCTGAGGATTCTGTTCCGACCAGCCGGGATGCGGGAAATATAAGGGGTATTCCCGGGATACAATATTGCAAATATTCCCCTGACTATCCATTAACAGCAGCTTTACCGCTGACGTACCAAGGTCAATTCCAATATATAACATGCTCTTCCTCCCATTTTATCTGTACTGCATTTTCTGTCCCATAAGTTTCATTTTATTTATGTTTACGGTTTACTTCTGTTCCTCCTCTATGTGCTCGTGCACGTTACATTTTAATCATAACTGCTGTGAGAAATATTTTCAAGTAGAAGTTTTATGTTTTCTATGATTTTCTCAAAAAAGCGAAGCTGTATGTTCCCGATGTCCGTCCATCCAAACCGTGCTCGGACAAACACGCAGCATTCATTGACTTTATGTGGAAATTGTGATATTTTTATAACAAATTAGTTGATTGTCTTGAAAAATGCTTGATTTGCAGGCATATTCGCAGGTTTGCAGATTGATTTTACTACTCATTTACTACTTTTAATGAATTGAGCCTTGATATGCAAAAAGCACCTGCGGACTGCCGGATAGACCGCTGCACCACCTTACGCGGCACGTCGAAAAGAAAAAATAAAATAAGCACCACCTATAAGGCGGCGTTTCTCACTCCTACACAGGAGAACAGGAACGCTGCTTTTTTTATGCCCTCGTGTTATGCAGTAAGGGCAAACAAAGCCTTGATTTATGCGGCTCTTAGAGCGTGGAAATGAGAAAGACAAGGGTTGATACCTTTTCCCTCAAAACCGCGTTTCTACTGCGTAACAAATCCAACGAAAAGGAGTGACGAAGCTATGGCAGTTTTCCGCGTGGAAAAGAACAAAGGTTATACCGTTATGAGCAACCACCATTTACGCAACAAGGAGCTTTCCTTAAAGGCAAAGGGCTTGTTGTCGCAAATGCTCTCACTTCCCGAAGATTGGGACTACACCCTTGCAGGACTGTCCCTTATCAACCGGGAAAAGATTGACGCTATCCGGGAAGCAGTACGGGAACTGGAAAATGCCGGATATATACAGCGTTCAAGGGAACGTGATGAGAAAGGATGCTTACGCGGTACAACGTATGTTATCTATGAGCAGCCGCCTAAGTTGGATTTACCTACATTGGAAAAACCAACATTGGATAATCCAACATTGGAAAAGCCTATGTTGGAAAAACCTACGTTGGAAAATCCAACGCAATTAAATAAAGAACTATTAAAGACTAACTTACCAACAAAAGAAAAATTAAATACAGATATATCAAGTACCCATTCCATTCCTTTCCATTCCCTAAATCCCTCTCCCTTAGAGGACGCGGCACAGCCGCCGGAACGGAAGCGAAAGGAAACGACAGACGCATATAGCGTGTATGAGGAAATCATCAAGGACAATATCGAGTACGACTATCTGATACAGGATAGATACCTTGACCGGGACAGGATAGAGGAAATCCTTGCCCTTATTCTTGAAACTGTCTGCACCAAACGAAGAACAATCCGTATCGCCGGGGACGACCACCCGGCAGAGCTTGTAAAAGCAAAATTTATGAAACTGAACAGCGAACATATCCGCTTTGTACTGGACTGTATGCAGGAAAACACCACCAAAATCCGCAACATCAAGCAGTACATGAAAGCTGCCCTTTTCAATGCCCCGTCTACGATTGGCAACTATTACACGTCCCTTGTATCTCACGATATGTACGGCGGGCGTACTATCCAGTCGGCAAGAAGCAAGGGCATACCCGATTACACCTGCAACGAGGGCGAAAGCCTGTAAACCAACCCAAAGGAGGATTTTATGATGACACAGAAAACAGGAGCTTTGATTTTTGATGAAACCGCTGACCGCTACGACATTCGCTTTGACGTAAACGACTATTACGGGGGCTTGCATTGCGGCGACTGCATGGAGGTCTTTGTGCGGGGCAAATGGAAGCCGACCCGTATGGAGTACGGGGACAACTGGTATCTTGTGGGTATTCGGGCGGCAGACCTTTCCGGGCTGCGGGTACGGATTTAACAGGGCGGCGTGAAAGCGGACGCTCTTTTTTCATGCCCGCCCCGCTTCCCGGCGGCGGGCATACCACCATAGAACACGAAAGGAGGACACCCATTGCAGGAGGAAACTAACGAAAAGACCATAGCCCTTTACATCAAGACCGGGAAGCTGACGGCACAGCAGCTCCAAAAGGCTATGAAAGCCCTGCTTGCACAGATGAAAAAGCAGCATGACAGACAGAAAATCCCGCATGGAAAGCAGACCCTAAAGCAGCTTATGAAGCAGAACGCGGGCATTTCCAACATTGAAATCACAAAGGACAATATCAAAGCCTTTGAGAGTACGGCGAAAAAATACGGGATTGACTTTGCCCTAAAGAAAGACAGCACCGAAACCCCGCCCCGTTATCTTGTGTTTTTCAAGGGACGGGACGCGGACGCACTGACCGCAGCCTTTAAGGAGTTTTCCGCAAAGAAGCTGACGCAGGAACAAAAGCCCTCTATCCGCAAGCTGATTGTTTCCCTCAAAGAAAAGGCGGCGGCTCTGAACGCGCAGCGGGACAAAGTAAAAAACAAAGACAGGGGGATTGCAAGATGAACGCTATCAACTGGAAAAAGCTGCTGCTTCCCAACATTCCCTATCTGCTCTTTGTGTATCTCTTTGATAAAGTCGGGCAGGCGGTACGCCTTGCGCCGGGGGCTGACCTGTCCGGCAAGGTGCTTTCCCTTGCAGACGGCTTTTCCGCTGCCTTTACAAATCCGCTTCCGAGCCTTGCCCGTATGGATTTGCTTATCGGTATTGTGGGGGCTGTCCTTATCCGGCTGATTGTCTATGTAAAAGGCAAGAACGCGAAGAAATACCGCAAAGGTATCGAATACGGCTCTGCCCGTTGGGGGACTGCCGAAGATATTAAGCCCTACACCGACCCGGTATTTCAAAATAATGTGCTGCTGACACAGACGGAACGGCTTACCATGAACAGCCGCCCAAAGCAGCCGAAGTATGCAAGGAATAAAAATATCCTTGTTATCGGGGGAAGCGGCAGCGGCAAGACGAGATTTTTCGTGAAGCCCAACTTAATGCAAATGCACTCAAGCTACGTTGTAACTGACCCGAAAGGTACGGTTTTAGTCGAGTGCGGGAGGCTCTTGCATCGGGGCGGCTACCGGATAAAAGTGCTGAACACGATTAACTTCAAAAAAAGCATGAAATACAATCCCTTTGCCTATCTCCGCAGCGAGAAAGACATTTTGAAACTGGTAAACACTTTGATTGCCAACACCAAAGGGGACGGGGAAAAAGCCGGGGAGGATTTTTGGGTAAAATCGGAACGGCTCTTTTACTGCGCCCTTATCGGCTACATTTGGTACGAAGCCCCGGAGGAAGAAAAGAACTTCACGACGCTGCTTGAAATGATAAATGCGTCGGAAGCCCGCGAGGACGACCCGGAATTTCAGTCCCCCGTTGACCTTATGTTTGAACGGTTGGAGGGAAAAGACCCGGAACACTTTGCCGTCCGGCAGTATAAGAAATTTTTGTTATCTGCGGGAAAGACAAGAAGCTCTATCCTCATTTCCTGCGGTGCGCGGCTTGCCCCCTTTGACATTAAAGAGCTGCGCGACCTTATGGAAACCGACGAAATGGAGCTTGACACCATAGGCGACCGCAAGACCGCCCTGTTTGTTATCATTTCCGACACCGACGATACATTTAACTTTGTTGTGAGTATTCTTTACACGCAGCTTTTCAATCTGCTTTGCGACAAGGCAGATGATGAATACGGCGGCAGGCTGCCAGTCCATGTGCGCTGTCTGTTAGACGAGTTTGCAAATATCGGGCAGATACCGAAGTTTGAAAAGCTCATAGCCACCATACGAAGCCGGGAAATCTCCGCTTCAATCATTTTGCAGAGCCAGTCGCAGCTAAAAGCCATTTACAAGGACAACGCCGATACCATAGCCGGCAACTGCGACACCACCCTGTTCTTGGGCGGCAAGGAGAAAACCACCCTCAAAGAAATGTCGGAAATCTTGGGGAAAGAAACCATTGACAGCTTCAACACTTCCGAGAACCGGGGGCGGGAGGTATCACATGGACTGAACTATCAGAAGTTAGGCAAGCAGCTTATGACGGAAGATGAAATAGCAGTCATGGACGGCGGGAAATGTATCTTGCAGCTACGAGGGGTGCGCCCGTTCTTCTCTGATAAGTACGACATTACAAAACACCCCAACTATAAATACCTGTCCGACTATGACAAGAAAAATACTTTTGATATGGAAAAGCATTTAAGACGCAGACCCGCCCTTGTGAAGCCGGACGAACCCTTTGACTATTACGAAATCAGCGAAGCAGATTTGCAGGAGGACACCGCCCATGAATAGACGTATCCGAAAGAAACAGGATAAGAAAATCACAGAAGCCATAAACGGGCTTATTTTCATTGCCGAGCGACGGGAGCAACAGCGACAGGCAGCTATCCGGCAGTTTGTAAAACGGTGTGAAACCCTGTATGAGCAGCAGCGAAAGGAGGAATTGACGCAGTAACAAAGAAACAGATAACTTACAGAATACGCGCCCCTACAAAAATTCCTATCGCTAACAACTGAATACCGCCGCGCGGCAGACACATAGGCAGCGCGGGGACTTATGACCGCGGCAGTTACAAAACTGACCGCCGTTTTTTATGCCCTTTTATGGGGCAAGCCGCATTTGCGGCAGAAAGGAGCTTTATGGAATTTTTTAACTCTGCTATCGACGTATTACAGACCCTTGTTATCGCACTGGGCGCAGGCTTAGGCATTTGGGGCGTTATCAACCTCTTAGAGGGATATGGAAACGACAACCCAGGTGCAAAATCACAGGGCATTAAGCAGCTTATGGCGGGCGGCGGCGTTGCCCTTATTGGCACTATCCTTGTACCGCTTCTTTCCGGTCTGTTCGGATAAGTTTACGGAGGGTAGCCTATGGAGAGCATACTTGACGCGATTAACGAATGGATAAAGGAAATCCTTATCGGCGCGATAAACGGTAATCTGTCAACGATGTTCGGGGACGTAAACGAAAAAGTAGGCACCATTGCAGCGGAGGTAGGCAAGACCCCGCAGGGGTGGAACGCAAACATTTTCAACATGATACAAAATCTGTCGGAAAATGTGATTGTACCCATTGCGGGGCTTGTCATTACCTATGTCCTCTGTTATGAGCTTATCAGCATGGTAACGGAAAAAAACAATATGCACGACGTTGACACATTCATGTTCTTTAAGTGGTTTTTCAAAGCCTTTGTTGCCGTTTTCTTGGTAACACATACCTTTGATATTACTATGGCGGTGTTTGATATGGCGCAGCATATTGTGTCCGGCGCGGCGGGGGTAATCGGCGGCGATACGAATATCGACGTAACCGAAGCCCTTGCCGCCATGCAGGAGGGACTAAAAGATATGGAAATCCCCGAACTACTGTTACTTGTCATGGAAACGAGCCTTGTAAGCCTTTGTATGAAAATCATGTCCGTACTGATAACCGTTATCCTCTACGGCAGAATGATTGAGATATACGCCTACTGTTCCGTTTCCCCTATCCCTTTTGCCACCATGACAAACCGGGAATGGGGACAGATTGGGAACAACTACCTAAAGGGGCTGTTTGCACTTGGTTTTCAAGGCTTCCTCATTATGATATGCGTCGGCATTTATGCGGTTTTGGTAGGCGAAATGGTCTTAGCGGACAACCTGCACAGCGCGATTTTTTCCCTTGCAGCCTATACCGTTATCCTCTGTTTCTCCCTGTTCAAATCCGGCGCACTGGCAAAATCTATATTCAACGCCCACTAAGGGCAGAAAGGAGGTTTTTTCTTGGCGTATGTACCTGTACCCAAAGACTTATCCAAAGTCAAAACAAAAGTCGCTTTCAATCTGACAAAGCGGCAAATCCTTTGTTTTTCAGTGGCACTTCTTATGGGACTGCCACTTTTCTTTTTGTTCAAAGACAGCGCAGGGACGAGCCTTGCGGCAATGGCAATGATTGTCGTCATGCTTCCCTGCTTCTTGGTTGCCATGTATGAAAAGCATGGGCAGCCCCTTGAAGTGGTTGTAAAGAACATCATTCAGACAAAATTGACCCGCCCCAAAGTGCGACCGTATCAGACGAAAAACCTGTATGCACTCTTGGAGAAACAGCGGGCATTAGAAAAGGAGGTATCAGCGATTGTCAAAAGGACAGACAAAAAAGACGCGGGAAGCCGCAGGAAACAGGCGTAAGCTGACCCGCGCGGAAAAGAAACAGATAGCGGCGGTTATCCGGCAGGCAAAGGGGGACGGCAAAGCCCACACCGCACAGCAGACCATTCCCTACCTTGCCATGTACCCGGACGGTATCTGCAAAGTGGCACAGCGGAAATATTCAAAGAGCATTGCCTTTGAGGACATCAACTATCAGCTTGCACAGGCAGACGATAAGACCGCCATTTTTGAAAACTGGTGCGATTTTCTCAACTACTTTGACGCAAGCGTGAACGTGCAGCTTTCTTTCATCAATCAAGGCTCACAGCAGGAACAGGCAGCGCTGGCAATCCATATCCCGCTGCAAAATGACGATTTTAACTCTATCCGCACTGAGTATTCCGATATGCTGAAATCGCAGCTTGCCAAAGGGAACAACGGGCTTGTCAAGCATAAGTACATCACATTTTCCATTGAAGCGGACAATCCGGCGGCAGCAAGGGCGCGGCTTTCCCGTATTGAAACAGACGTACTCAATAATTTTAAGGTGCTTGGGGTATCGGCGCACCCCTTATCCGGCTATGAACGCCTAAAGGTGCTGCATGGGGTATTCCACCCGGCAGGCGAGCCGTTCTCATTCTCTTATGACTGGCTGACCCCGACGGGGCTTACCACAAAGGACTTTATCGCCCCGTCCTCTTTCAAGTTCGGGGAGGGACGCTACTTTGCTATGGGGAAAAAGACGGGGGCGGTATCGTTCCTTGAAATCCTTGCCCCGGAGTTAAACGACCGTATCTTAGCGGATATGTTGGACTTGGAAACAGGCGTTATTGTCAATCTCCACATTAAAAGTATCGACCAGTCGGAAGCAATCAAGACCATTAAGCGCAAAATCACTGACCTTGACAAGATGAAGATTGAGGAACAGAAAAAAGCGGTTAGAAGCGGTTACGATATGGATATAATCCCGTCCGACCTTGCCACCTTTGGAAATGAAGCAAAGAACCTGTTGCAGGATTTACAGAGCCGCAACGAGCGAATGTTTCTTCTCACGTTCCTTGTGGTAAACATGGCAGACACGAAGCGGAAACTGGAAAATGACATTTTCGCGGCGGCGGGCATTGCACAGAAATACAACTGCGCCCTGACCCGTCTTGACTATCAGCAGGAAGCGGGGCTGATGTCCTCTATCCCTTTGGGGGAGAACCTTATCCCGATACAACGGGGACTTACCACATCAAGCACCGCTATTTTTATCCCGTTCATCACGCAGGAGCTATTTCAGACCGGGTCTGCCCTGTATTATGGGCTGAACGCTTTAAGCAACAACATGATACTCTGCGACCGCAAGCAGCTTAAAAACCCGAATGGGCTTATCTTGGGAACACCGGGCAGCGGAAAATCCTTTGCGGCAAAGCGGGAAATCACAAACGCCTTTCTCATTACTGACGATGATATTTTTATCTGCGACCCGGAAGCCGAGTATTTTGCCCTTGTCAAGCGGCTTGGCGGGCAAGTGATACGCTTATCCCCGACCGGGAAAGGCATGGACGGCAAGCCCCAGTATGTGAACCCTATGGATATGAACCTTAATTACAGCGAGGACGACAGCCCCCTTGCACTGAAAAGTGATTTTATCCTGTCCCTCTGCGAGCTTGTCATTGGCGGCAAGGAGGGCTTGCAGCCCGTTGATAAGACCGTCATTGACCGCGCCGTAAGGAATGTGTACCGGGACTACCTTGCTGACCCCGACCCGGCAAAAATGCCTATCTTGGGCGACCTTTACGACGAGCTGTTAAAACAGCCGGAGCCGGAAGCTGCCCGCATTGCAGCGGCATTGGAGCTGTATGTTTCCGGCAGTCTTAACGTATTCAACCACAGAACGAATGTGGAGCTTTCTAACCGCCTTGTCTGCTTTGACATTAAGCAGCTTGGGAAGCAGCTCAAAAAGTTAGGTATGCTCATTGTGCAAGACCAGATATGGAACCGCGTTACCATTAACCGGGCAGAAAAGAAATCTACCCGCTACTATATGGACGAATTTCACTTGCTCTTAAAAGAGGAACAGACCGCCGCTTACAGTGTGGAGATTTGGAAGCGTTTTAGAAAATGGGGAGGCATACCCACAGCTATCACGCAGAACATTAAGGACTTGCTTGCTTCCCGCGAGGTGGAAAATATCTTTGAAAACTCTGATTTTGTCCTCATGCTCAATCAGGCACAGGGCGACCGGGCTATCCTTGCAAAGCAGTTAAATATCAGCCCACAGCAGATGAAGTATGTAACCCACACCGAAGCAGGCGAGGGACTTATCTTTTATGGGAATGTGGTGCTTCCCTTTGTAGACCATTTCCCGAAAGATACCGAGCTTTACCGCATTATGACGACGAAGCCGGAGGAAGTGAGCAGCCTATGAAACAGTTAAAACCACGCGATAAAATCACGCAGAAAATGACCCGCGACGGTGCGGTGGAAATCAATGAAACACAGCAGACTGCCGAGCGTATCAGCAGCCGGGAAGCAGACAGCGACTTTTCACAGCCGGACACCGCTACCGCAGAGCGTGTCATGGAACACCTTGACGCAGCCCATACCCGAAAGGCAAGCAAAAAGGCAGTCAAGAAAGCACAGGAAGCGGCTGTTTTGCGTACTTCCACTTCACGCTTGCAGTTTACCGACGAGGAACGGGAAACGCCAAAACTGCAACCCTACATCAAAAAATCGGAAAAAGCAGCCGACAAACTGGACGCAGCAAAGGCAGCTCTCCCGAAGCAGAAGAAACTTGTAAAAGAGCGCACCTTTGAGGAAACCACCGGAAAGGCAAAGACCCGTTTACGCTTTGAAGAACAGGAAAAGCCGATACCCGGCGGCAAAGCCCACAGTAACCCGTTATCCCACCCCGCGCAGGAAGCGGGTATTTTTGTTCACAACAAAATCCATAGCGTCGAGAAAGATAATTCCGGTGTGGAGGGCGCGCACAAATCGGAGGAACTTGCCGAGCGCGGCGCAAGGTACGGGACAAGAAAATTAAAACAGGGCTACCGCAGCCATAAGCTGAAACCCTACCGGGAAGCGGCAAAGGCAGAACAGGCAGCGTTTAAGGCAAACGTCAATTTTCAGTATCACAAAGCCTTGCAGGAGAACCCGCAGCTTACAAGCAATCCCTTTTCCCGGTTCATGCAGAAACAGAAAATCAAACGCCAGTATGCAAAAACCGTAAAGAAAAGCGGCTCAGCCACCGCCAAAGCTGCCGCCGGAGCGTCCCAAACAGCAGCAAAGAAAGCGGCTGCCTTTGCAGGACGACACCCGGCAGGCGTGATAATCGCTATCGCCGCGCTGCTTCTGTTCATCATGGTATCCGTAGGGCTTTCCTCTTGTGGGGCAATGTTTTCCGGCAGCATGAACAGCGTGTTAGGGACTTCCTACACGTCCGAGGACAGCGACCTTGTGGCAACGGAACAGAGCTATGCTGCAATGGAAAATGAGCTGCAACAGGAAATTGACAATATCGAAAGCACCCACAGCGGCTATGATGAATACCGCTATGACCTTGATACTATCGGGCATAACCCCCACGAATTAGCGTCGTACTTGACTGCCCTTTTGCAGAGTTACACCCCGCAGAGCGCACAGGCAGAGCTAAAACGGCTGTTCGGCTTACAGTACACCTTGACGCTGACGGAAGAAATCGAGATACGCACCACCACCGACGAGGAGGGCAACGAGGAAGAATACGAATACCGTATCTTAAATGTGAAACTGACAAACAAGCCGATTGCTTCCCTTGCGGAAGAACTGCTGAACCCACAGCAGTTTGAAATGTTCAAGGTGTACTTACAGACACAGGGCAACAAACCGTTGATTTTTGGCGGCGGCTCTCCCGACGGAAGCCCGTCCGAGGATTTAAGCGGCGTGGAGTTTGTAAACGGCACACGTCCCGGAAACCCGGAGCTTATGGAGCTTGCAAAACAGCAGGTCGGAAACGTGGGCGGCTACCCTTACTGGTCTTGGTACGGCTTTAACAGCCGCGTGGAATGGTGCGCCTGCTTTGTGTCATGGTGCTACAATCAAGCCGGAAAAAGCGAACCCCGCTTTGCGGGCTGCGAATGGCAGGGCGTTCCTTGGTTCCAGTCAAGGGGACAATGGGGCGCACGCGGCTATGAGAATATCGCACCGGGCGACGCTATCTTTTTCGACTGGGATTTAGACGGCGTTGCCGACCATGTGGGGCTTGTGCTTGGCAGGGACGGAAGCCGCGTCTATACCGTTGAGGGCAATTCCGGCGACGCCTGCAAGATTAAAAGCTATGACCTCAACTATCAATGTATCAAAGGCTACGGGCTGATGAACTGGTAAGCAGCCCCGAAAAGAAAGGAGAATTTATTTTATGGCAAACAACAAAATCGACCGTATCAATAAGGAAATCGCAAAGACCCGCGAGAAAATCACAGAGTATCAGAACAAGTTAAAAGGACTGGAAGCGCAGAAAACCGAAGCGGAAAACCTTGAAATCGTGCAGCTTGTACGCGCTATGCGACTTACCCCGCAGGAATTAAATGCTATGCTGTCCGGCGGCGGTATTCCCGGCATGAACGCCGCACCCGCTACCGAAGCGGCAGACTACGAAGAACAGGAGGACAATGCAGATGAAAAATAAACTCAAACAGACCATGACTGCCCTTTGTGCCGCCCTTATCCTTATGGGCGGTTTTTCTGTCCCTGCCTATGCGCAGGGAACAGCCGCAGAGCCACCCACAGAGGACGCGACCAACGACAGCAATGTAGTGGTGGAAGAACCGGAAACGCCGCCCCTTACCCCAAAGGGCAACGCAACACTGGTGGACGATTTCGGCGGCAATAAGCAGCTTATCACTGTTACCACCAAAGGCGGCAACTACTTTTATATCCTCATTGACCGGGCAGCCGAGGGGGAACAGACCGTACATTTCCTTAATCAAGTGGACGAAGCCGACCTTATGGCACTGACCGAAACCGGGGAAGCCACGAAAAAGCCGGAAGTCTGCAACTGTACGGAAAAATGCGAAGTCGGAAAGGTAAATACGTCCTGCCCGGTATGTGCAACTACTCTGACAGGCTGCACAGGCAAGGAACCCACGCCAACACCCACCGAGCAGCCGGAAGAACCCAAAGAAAAAGACGGCAATCCCGGCGCGGTGCTTGCCTTAGTCCTCTTTGTGCTGCTTGGTGGCGGCGCGGCGTTCTACTACTTTAAGTTTGTAAAACCGAAGCATAACGTGAAAGGAAGCACCGACCTTGAAGATTTTGACTTTGAGGATTACGACGAGGACGAGCCGGAAGCAGATACCGGGGAAGTTTCCAAAGAGGAAGAAACGGAGGACGAGGAAGTATGACCCTGTTTACCGACAATCCCTTTGAAAAGATGATGATACAGAAGCCGGACTATGGCAAACGGGAAAAATCCCCGCCGGAGCTTTCTTCCCCACGCTGCGCGGGCTGCCCTTACAAGGGGCAGTCCCCTTGTGTGGGGTACTGTATGAGAAAACTGGAAAACAAACGACAGACCGAACGATAAAAGGAGGAATTATCATTGATTTTAGTTATCGCAGAAAAGCCCAGTGTGGCACAGACAATCGCTGCCGTACTTGGGGCAAAGGAAAAGAAAGACGGATTTCTCACAGGAAGCGGCTATATCGTTTCTTGGTGCGTGGGACATTTGGTAGGGCTTTCCGAAGCTGCCGCCTACGGGGAGCAGTATAAAAAGTGGAGCTATGACAGCTTACCGATTTTGCCGCAGGAATGGAAGTACACCGTTGCTTCTGACAAGGAAAAGCAATTCAAGACCTTAAAGGAACTTATGCACCGGGCAGACGTTTCCGAAGTCGTCAATGCCTGCGACGCGGGGCGCGAGGGAGAACTCATTTTCCGTTTTGTCTACGAAGTTGCCGGGTGCAGGAAGCCCACGCGCCGCTTGTGGATTTCCTCAATGGAAGAAGCTGCTATCAAAGAGGGCTTTTCTCATCTGAAGAACGGCGAAGCATACGACGCGCTCTTTGCTTCCGCATTATGCAGGGCAAAGGCTGACTGGCTAATCGGTATCAACGCCACCCGTCTTTTTTCTGTCCTTTACAACCATACCTTGAATGTGGGACGCGTACAGACCCCGACCTTAAAAATGCTTGTTGACCGGGACGCGGCGATTACCACGTTCAAGAAAGAAAAATACTATCATGTGCGCCTGTCCTTATCCGGCGCGGAAGCTGCAAGCGAAAAACTGTCTGACCGTTCCGAAGCTGACAGGCTGAAAGCTGCTTGTGAAGCGTCAAAAGCAGTCTGTACTTCCCTTGTGAAAGAGAAAAAGACCGCAGCCCCGCCGAAGCTCTTTGACCTTACTTCTTTGCAGAGGGAAGCAAACCGCCTGTTCGGATATACCGCAAAGCAGACCCTTGACCTTGCACAAGCCCTGTATGAAAAGCGTTTGCTTACTTATCCGAGAACCGACAGCGCATTTCTGACCGACGACATGGGCGACACAGCGGCGGGCATTATCAAGCTGCTTTGTGGGAAATTTTCTTTTATGGCGGGCATGGACTTTGCGCCGGAGCTTGCAAAAGTGCTGAACAGTAAAAAGGTATCAGACCACCATGCCATTATCCCGACTATGGAGCTTGCAAAGACCGACCTTGCCGCGCTGCCGGAAAGCGAAAGGAATATCCTTACCCTTGCCGGGGCGCGTCTGCTCATGGCGACCGCCGCAGTACATACCTTTGAAGCGGTTACGGCTACATTTGAATGTGCCGGACAGTCCTTTACCGCAAAGGGAAAAACAGTGCTGTACGACGGGTGGAAAGAGATTGACCGCCGTTACCGGGCAGCCTTAAAGAACAAGCCCGAAACGGACGACGCAGACAGCGACACAGAAAAGACCCTGCCGCCATTTACCGAGGGACAGACCTTTGAAAATCCGGCGGCAACGGTAACGGAACATGACACAACACCGCCAAAACCTCACAACGAAGCGTCGCTGCTCTCTGCTATGGAGCACGCCGGAAGCGAGGACACCGACCCGGACGCAGAACGCAAAGGGCTTGGAACTCCCGCCACCCGCGCCGCCGTCATTGAAAAACTGGTAAAGGGCGGTTTTGTGGAGCGAAAAGGCAAGCAGCTACTTCCCACAAAGGACGGTATCAACCTTGTGTGCGTCCTGCCGGACACCTTGACAAGCCCGCAGCTTACCGCAGAATGGGAAAACAATCTGACACAGATTGCAAAAGGCAAGGCAGACCCCGCCGCATTTATGGAGGGTATTGAGAATATGGCGCGGGAACTGGTAAAGACGTACCCGTTTCTTTCTGATGATAAAGCGCAGATGTTCAAGCCGGAACGGGAAGCGTTGGGAAGCTGCCCCCGCTGCGGTTCTCCTGTCTATGAGGGCAAGAAGAATTACTATTGCAGCAATAAGGAATGTATCTTTACCATGTGGAAAAATGACCGTTTCTTTGAAGAACGAAAAGTAACCTTTACCCCGAAGATTGCCGCCGCGCTCTTACAATCCGGCAAGGTAAATGTGAAAAAGCTCTATTCCCCAAAGACGGGCAAGACCTACGACGGAACTATCGTATTGGCTGATACGGGCGGGAAATATGTCAACTACCGGGTGGAGCTTCCGAAGAAAAAATAACTGAATAGCAAGCATAGGAAAAGAGTACCCTTTTCCGTAAAATTCCTGCTTTCTCTACCGAGAACGGCGGGGATTTTTGCTTGTTGGGAAGTTTCCCAAACCCTCTGAAATCTTGAAAAAATATCTAAACTCTTTGGCAAAAACGCGGGCGCGGGGTACTGAATGATGAAACTGGAAAGCGCAGCGTCCGCGCTGCCTTTGGGAAAGGAGGTTACACATGGCAAATTTACGGGACACCGTAAAAGACTATCAAGAAGAATTAAGGGACGGTATCGCTTGGGTGGCGTTTTGGAAAACGGGACGTTCTTGGAACGCGGAATATTTCCACCTTGAAATGGGCGATATTCTCTACCCGGAGGACAGAAGCCGCATGGAAGAAATCAAACAGGCTGACCCTGCCGCCGTTGTGGTAAACGGCTATTATTCCGGCTATCTTGGCGAGGACAGGAACCTTGACGAACTGACCGCCGGGGTGCGCCGCCACTACGAAAACGGATATAGCAATATCGGGGAATTTATCGAAGCCCACGACGACAGGCTGCCGCCGGAGCTTATCGAGGAAGCAAGAGCCGCCGCCCACGCTGCGGGGCTGCCTTTTTCTGAAAAAGCCTACCGGGGCGGCGAAGAACCCGACCCCTATCTATTTGACGGGAGCATGAGCATGGAGGACTACGAGCTTATGCACCGCATGATTGAGAAAGAAAGGAGTGAGCGCATGGAAGAAACGATTTTAAGCGGGTATCTTTCTAATCTTGGAAAGTACACCGAGGGCAGACCTGCGGGCGAATGGGTATCATTCCCCACGACTGCTGAACATTTGAAAGAAGTCTTTGACCGTATCGGGATAGACGGCAAAAACTACGGGGAGCTGCACATCACAGAATATCAGTCCTCTATTCCGGGACTGGCAGGGAAATTGACCGAGCTTGAAAGCCTTGACGAACTGAACTATTTGGGCGAGCTTTTGAAAATGCAGTTTGACGACGACCGGGAAAAATTTGCTGCGGCTATCACATACGGCGACCATACAAGGGACTTGCAGGACATTATAAACCTTGCACAAAATCTTGACTGTTACTGGATTTATCCGTCCGTAAAAACCGAGGAAGATTACGGGCATTATCTGATTGAAGAACTGGACGAGTTGGAGCTGCCGGAAGAAGCAAAAAACTATTTTCTCTATGAGGAATACGGGCGGGACGCTGCTATCAATGACGGGGGCAGATTTACCGAGCAGGGATATATCTACAACAACCGCAACACCTTTACACAGTGGTATGACGGACGGGACGTGCCGGAGGAATATCGGGTAACACCGCAGCCGCCAGTACAGGAAAAGGAACAGGCAGACCTTGACGCTGCCGCAGCCATACCGACCACTGCCACAGAGCAGCCCCCGGTTCTCCCGATTATCCTATCTTCCGAAAAGCCCGCCAACAAAATGAAAGAGATTACCGACCGACTGGAACAGGGCATTTTGGGGATTTATGAAAGCGACCGTTACGCCGACTATCTGCGTACTATGTCTAAATTCCATGATTACAGCCTAAACAATACAATCCTTATCGCCATGCAGGGCGGCAACCTTGTAAAAGGCTATAAACAATGGGAAAAGGAATTTGACCGCCATGTAAAGCCGGGGGAAAAAGCTATCAAGATAATTGCGCCCACGCCCTTTACCGTTAAGAAACAGGTGGAAAAAATCGACCCGGACACGCAAAAGCCTGTTTTCGATAAGAACGGGAAAGCCGTTACCGAGGAAAAGGAAATCCAAATCCCCGCCTTTCGTGTGGTATCTGTTTTTGACGTGTCGCAGACCGAGGGTAAGGAGTTGCCCGACCTTGGGATAAAGGAGCTTACGGGCGACGTGGAACAGTATCAGGATTTTTTCGCTGCCCTTGAAAAAACTTCCCCCTTTGCTATGGGATTTGAAGCACTAAGCGGCAGTATAAAAGGACGCTGCAATTATGAGGAAAAGTGTATTCTCATCAACGAGGGCATGGACGAATTGCAGAATATCAAGACCGCTATCCATGAAATTGCCCATGCGACACTCCATGACATAGACAAAGACGCGCCGGAACGTCCCGACCGCCGCACCCGCGAGGTACAGGCAGAAAGCGTCGCCTATGTCGTTTGCCAACACTACGGGCTTGATACGTCGGACTATTCCTTTGGATATATCGCCGGGTGGAGCAGCGGAAAAGAACTTGCAGAACTGAAAGGCTCTCTTGAAACAATCCGCAGCACCGCCGCAAGTCTGATTGATACCATAGACGGACATTTTGCAGAAATCCAAAAGGCACAGGATAAGGAACAGACCACCGAACAGGCACAGACCCCACAGGAAGCTACCATACAGCCCGAAGCAGAAGCAGCCGCGCCGGAGCTTCCCGAAGAAACAGCCCCGGTACAGGAAAAAGAAGCACAGACCGAGCCGGAAGCTGATACAGGCGCAAGCAGCGAAGCACCACAGCCGGAACAAGCTGCACCCGCCGCACCTTATTACACAATCAACGAAGCTGCCGCCAAACGTGCAAAGGACGCAAACAGTTTTTTCGATTATAAGCAAGGCAGCGCGACGGCTGAATACAGGCACTATGTAGATGAAGCCGTACAGCTTGCAGAAAGGCAGAAACAGCGGGTAGACCCGATGTACCATGAGAAAATCGACAGCCTGCTTGACACCTACGCCCGGAAACTGGCGGCGAACATGAACAAAGGCTATGAGATTGACGCGCGTGTTCCTTCTATCCTCATTGCGGGCGGCTCTAACTTCCCCACAAGGAAGAAAGAAAAGCAGAACGCAGCCCGCGACAGCAATTACCGGGAATGGCAGGACATACAAGGACTTCTTGATAAAATCCGCAGTACCGGCATGGGCGGTATCAGTGCAGACGACCCGCAGGCAGTACAGAAGTTAGAAAAGAAACTGGAAAGCCTTGAAAAATCACAGGAAACCATGAAAGCCGTAAACGCCTATTACCGTAAGCACAAGACCCTTGACGGCTGCCCGCATTTGTTGCCGGAACAGCTTGAAAAATTAAAAGCGGACATGGCGAGCAGTTGGCATTTGGGGGACAAGCCCTTTGCGACTTGGGCGTTATCCAACAACAGCGCGGAAATCCGGCGCGTGAAAGACCGTATCAAATCCCTTTCACAGCAAAAAGAAATCGGTTTTGTGGGTTGGGAATTCGACGGCGGCAAGGTGGAAGCAAACACCGAAGCGAACCGTCTGCAAATCTTCTTTGAGGATAAGCCGGACGAAGCTACGCGGGAAGCCTTAAAAAGCAACGGCTTCCGTTGGTCGCCAAAAGCCGGGGTATGGCAGCGGCAGCTTACCAGTAACGCCTATTATGCGGCTGATTATGTCAAGGCGATTGCACCTCTTACCGGGGAAAAGCCTACCGAGTTACAGCGGGCGCATATCCGGGCGCAAAAGGTAGCTACACAGGAACAATTCGCACAAGGGCAGCCGGAGCAGGAAGCCCCACAGGATAAAGACACCTTTTCCATTTATCAGATAAAAGGCGGGGACGAAACAAGGGACTTGCGTTTTGAGCCTTACGACCGTCTGATTGCCGCCGGACACCGGGTAGACGCGAAAAACTATACACTTGTCTATTCCGCACCTCTTACGCCGGGGACTTCCCTTGAAGATATTTACACCCGCTTTAATATCGACCACCCGAAAGATTTTAAGGGACACAGCCTTTCCGTTTCCGACGTGGTGGTACTTCATCAGAACGGACAGGACACCGCCCACTATGTAGACAGCTTCGGTTATAAGGACGTGCCGGAGTTTTTGCAGCCGGAAAATTATCTGAAAGCTGCCGAACAGACCACCGAGCAGAATTACAACATGATTGACGGGCAGATAAACAACACCCCGACCGCTACGGAACTGGAAGAAAAAGCAAAAGCCGGAGGACAGATTTCCCTTGCAGAATACGCCGAAGCCCTCAAAGCAGAAAAGAAACAGGCAGAGCCGGAGAAAAAGTCCTCTATCCGGGCGCAGCTTAAAGCAGCGAAAGAACAGGCACCGAAGAAACAGGCAAGACAGAAAACACAGGATTTGGAAAGGAGCTGACCTATGAAGTTACAAAAATTTGAAAATGTGGACGTTATTGCTTCCCTTGAAGCCATAATGAAACAGAACACCGCTTTTTATCAGAGCGATTTTGACATAGACAAACAGATTTTGCGGAAAGCGGCGGTAAGCCTTATCCCGGAGGACAAACGGCTTTTGTGGTTTTCCCGCCCGTCCGGGACGTGCTGCTTCCGGGAACGGGACGTTTTTCTAAAGGACACAAGGCAGCATAATACATGGCGGTTTTACGGGGAACAGACCCGCGATACTATCCTTGCCTATGCGGTGGAACTGACAGGCACAGAGCAGGAAAAAATCAAGGGCAATCTTTATGAACTGGATTATTTGCAGCATTTCCGGGAAGTAATCGAAAAATCAATCCCTGCCGACAACTACACGCTGATTTATGAGCATGGGGAGCTGACAAAGCCTGCCGGACAATATTTTGACGGGGACACTGACCCGCAACTTGGAAAGTTTATACGTTTTGAAGCACAGCCAAACGACCCGGAAGCCTTAAAAAGCCTTTTGAGGGAACAGCAGAAAAAACGAACACCGCATACGCAGAGGGATTTTCAGTTACATATCGCCGCCCTGCATGATAGACAGATTGAAACAGAAGCCCGCCGGATTGTGGAAAATGTAAAAGGGCTTGGAGAACCGGACAGCCCCGAAAAGACCCATTGTGCGGTAGAACTTTCTCCCTACTTTGTTCCACTGGCAACGGATAAGGATATGGAACGGCTGCTTTCCATGCTCCCTTACAAAAGCCTTTCCTTATCTACGTTGGAGGGCAGGCATGGCGTTTATGCGCTGATAGATAAAAGCGAGAGGAAGAAAGAGATGAAACAGTCCCCTCCCTCTGTCCGGGCGCAGTTACAAACAGAAAAATCCCCAAAAGTCCCGAAAAAGACAGCAAAATCAAAACATCACGAATTGGAGGTATGAGCATGATTAGACTGACCGTTGAAGAAATGAACCTGTTGAGTATTTACCATGAGGGAAGCAAAGCACAGCTTATGGAAAATATGACGGCTGCGCTGCCGTTCATGGACGAGGATATGCGCCCCTTTGCAGAACGCACCTTACAGAAAATTTCCCCGCTAACAGAAAACGAGTATGCGGAGCTTGCCATTTTCGCCGCTGATGAAGTATGACCGGGGGTAAGCGGCTTACGCCGCCACAGAGCCGAAAAGTCAACAGCCTTGTAAAAAAGGAGTGCTGCAACTGCGAGCGCGGACACTGTATCTTACTGGACGACGGGGAGGAATGTGTCTGCCCGCAGCTCATTTCCTGTTCGCTTTTATGCAAGTGGTTTCAAATTGCCGTACTTCCTCTTGATAAGCTACTGTATGCAGAGCTTTTCAAGACAGAGGACAAAAAGCGTTGTACCGAGTGCGGCACGTTCTTTGTATCAAAATCGAACAGCGTCAAATACTGCCCGGACTGCCGGAAGCGGATTACCCGCAGACAGGCAGCCGAGCGCATGAGGAAACGGCGTGCGGCGGTTACGCGATAAGGGCAAAAAAAGCCTTGATTTACAGGGCATAAATGACGTGAAACTGGCATAGGCGATACAGAATACCTTTTCCCTTAAAATGGGGGTTCTACTGCGTAACATTTTAAAATCAGTACCTATATAAAAGAACAGGGTGCGGGAGGTCATTACTGGCTTCCTGCGCCCTGTTCTTTTTGTGTCTGACTGTCTTTATCCTGCATTTCCGGCTTCGGCTGTAATTCTTTTTCTATCCGGTTCCGGTAATGGGTTTTCCTGCGGTAAAAATATTTTGTTACTTCCTGTTCCGGCAGCCATATCCCCGCAGCTTCTATCCGTTCCATAACAGCGGCAACGATTTCCCGGTTGTTGTACTTATGCGGCTCCTGTCCCTTTTCTATCCAAAGACGGCGGTATTCCTCATAAAGCCATGTACTGATAGTTTCTTTCTGCCGTTGCTTCAAATGCCGGAACTGCTTATCTGTCCGCAGCAGCTTCCCGTCTACCTTTTTATGATTTTTTGTCCCGATTTCTTTTTTCCTCTCTTTCCATTTCTTCAAGGGGAAACTGGGGGAGGGCTTCTATCAGCTTCATTGTGATATACTGGCGCATATCTTCATCAATTTCCAGTTTGAATGTTCCGTCCGGCTGACGTTTCTTTACAGTTGCCTGCCTGTCGATTTCGTCCTTGTAGCACATAAGCACCTTTTCCACCGCCCATGTTTCTCCGGTAACGGCGGCGCTTATGGTTTCATAATCGGGTATCGTTTGGTCTGCCATGTTTTCACGCTCCTGTCTATATTGGAATACCTTTATCCTACCACGCTTTTATAGATATTTCTACTGTAAGCGTTCGGTTTCCCTGCCCCGTTCCGGTTCTTTTTCCAGTCTTAAAATACTGTCTATGTTCTGTTTGATAACGTCGTATTCCTTGACCTGTTTTTTCAGCTTGCCATAATCAGTGTAAAGGGCTTCTTTCTGCGCTTGGAGCTTCCCGTATTCTTCCTGCATGGCGGCAAGATTGGGGAGCTTGGTAACGCCCGCCGCTTTCAATGCCTTTGCCGCCGCTTCATGGAGTATCAGACTGCTTTCCTGCTTTGCCCGGTATGTGTCCTTATCCTTTGCCCTGCGGTATGCTTCATAGACGGTTTTTGTTTTTTGGTAGGTGGTAACGTGCTTCATCAGCACCGCCATGTCTGCAAGACGTTTCTCCACGCTCTTTAATGCGTCTGCTGTCTTTTCATTTTCCGCATTTATTTCTTCAATCCGGCTGACTAAATCCGCGTACTGCTCAATCTTGTGTTCTGTCAAGAAATTCATAGTTTTTGCAGCCAGTTTCAGATTATGGATTTTCGCCCACTGTTCATAGCCCCGGCTCTCTTGTGCCTTGATACTACTTTCAATGTCGATAAGCAGCGATACGCCGCGCTGCTCTTTGGGAGCTTTCGCTGCCTTTGTGCGCTTGCCTGCAATCCGTTCTTTGATTGCTTCCTCTGTATAATCTGCACCGAGGGTTTTTAAGCGGGTAAAGCGTTCCTGTCCGGGAGCGCGGCAGGAGATATATTTTCCCGGCTTTATCTCATAGCCCGCCGCCTGTAACCGCTGCAATAATTCTTCAAAACTTGCTACTTGGGGGATAAGTGTATCAACGGCAATTTTTAGCTTGCCTTTCCAACTTGTTCCCGTCTTTTCCGCTTGATATTCTGCATAGCTTTTTCCCTTACTGCCTTTACCCGGAATGACAACGGACAGCCCGTTTTCCCTGCACAGCTTATCACTTATGTTCCGTATGCCGTAGTAACTGCGCTTATTGGAATTGTACTTATGGTAGTCAACAAAGTTGACCGCACAAAAAATGATATGGTTATGGATATGCCCTTTGTCTATGTGGGTAGTCAAGACGTATTCATGCTGTCCCTTTGTTACCGCGTCGGCAAGCTGTTTTCCGATTGTGTGGGCTTTCTCACAGTCCACCTCTCCCGGTTCAAACGATTGTATCAGATGAAAGGCTAAGTTGTTCCCTTTCTGCCGAGCCTGCGACAAAGTATATTCAAACTCAATATCTGCCGTTTCATAGCTGCACCCAAAGGAGGACACAAGCGTTTTCCCGTCTGTCTTATCCGGGTTTTGGATATAATCAAGGGCTTTGCTCAACGTGCTTTTAATAGGCTTAATCTTTGTAACCGCCATATCTCTGCAAGCACCCCCTTTATTTCCTCTATGTCCTCTTGGTAGACGCTGCCTGTCGCATTGACACGCTTTGCAATCTGATTGACGTTGACCCCGATTTTCTGTATCTCCGCTGTCATGGCTTTTATGTCGCTATGGTCTGTCTGAATGATATACCCGTCAATGGCAATCTTGCGAAGATACGCCGCCATATTTTGGGTAGGGACGAGCTTCATTTTCTGTTCAATCAATGCCCGTTCTTCCTCTGTTACATAGAATTTGATTTGTACTTTTCTTTTGCGTCCGTTCATGCAATCGTTCCTTTCCATTCCGAGGGTTTGGGACACTTCCCAACAAGCAATTTTTAACCGACGCACCGCAGGGCGGGAGGGCGAAAATACGGAAAAGGGTACTCTTTTCCTATGCTTGCTAAGAAAGTTTTTTATCTTTTATGTCCTTATTTCCCTCTACGGAGAAAAAACCATTTTGCCGAACTTATGCAAAAGAAAAACGCTGCAATCTCAAAAAAGATTACAACGCTTCCGAAAATCCATATTCAATTTTGCCGGACGTTTCTATTTGTCCTCTTTTTCGACTTCTGAAATTTCCTTTGCGGTTGCTGTTACAATCCGTATGCCGTTATCGCTCATATCATCAAGCAGAGCGTCGAGCTGCCGCCGCTTTGTATCTTTTCCGACGGGCGTATCTAAAAGAAACTGGTCTACGGATATATTGTAACGGAGCATAAGCTCAAAAAAGATTTGCAGACTGGGGTGCTGTCCTTTATTCTCAATATTCGCAAGGTAGCGAGGGGAAATATACATTTCATCACTTACCTGTTTGCGGCTTTCCTTGCGTCCTGTCCGCGCAGCTTTTATCGCTTCTCCAAAGGCTTTGAAGTCATATTTTTCTACTGGTCTTTTTGCCATATTTATTCACCCAGTTACATTTTACTGTTCCCCTTTCTTCTTGGATATGTCTATACAGTTCCACTAATTAGCCATAATAATTCATATTTATATACTTGCTATTATTCGTATGTCCGACTATAATTATACTGATATGATTTGTAGAAAGGACTTGGGTGTTATGGAATATATGTCTTGCCCCGAAGCAGCGAAGAAATGGGGAATTTCTGAAAGGCGGGTACAGGTACTTTGCAGAGAAAACCGCATACCGGGTGTTTCAAAACTTGGATATATGTGGCTGATACCAAAGGACGCTGAAAAACCGATTGACGGGAGAACAAAACGAGGAAAGGAGCTGCACCATGAATAAAGTTTTGATTATTGATGATGATAAAGAGCTTTGCGCTCTTATGAAAAAGTGCATAGAGCAGGAAAAATTATCAGCCGTAACTGTATATAACGGTATTGAGGGGGTTCGTCTAATTGATGAAAATAAAGATAGCTATTCCCTTATTATTTTGGACGTAATGCTGCCGGATATAGACGGGTTTCAGATTCTCCAAAAAATTAGAGATACAAGCAATATCCCGGTGCTTATGCTTACTGCAAAAAGCAGCGAAGAAGATAAGGTTTTCGGTCTGCGACTGGGAGCAGACGACTACTTGACAAAGCCATTTGGTATTAACGAGCTTTTGGCGCGTGTCAATTCCCTTATCCGGCGATATACCACCTTAAACCCCTTTACGGCAGACATAGACAGCATATCGTTGAAAGATATGGTAATTGACAAATTAAATCGTACAGTTACGGTCAAAGATATTCCCGTTTTGCTTACAGGAAAAGAATTTGATTTACTTCTCTTTCTTGCTTCCAACAAAGGACGAGTATTTACCAAAAAACAAATTTATTCACAGGTATGGGAGGAAGAATACGCTTTTGATGATAGCAATATTATGTCTTTTATTAGCAAATTAAGGAAAAAGATTGAGCCAGACCCCGACCACCCCTTTTACATTTTAACTGTCCGGGGTGTCGGCTACCGTTTTAACAAGGAGGCGTAACATGGATATAAATGTTTATCTTTTCATAGTGATAGCCCTTATGCTGCTTATTATTATGTATCTCCTTTTTGTCTTACGGCGTGTGCGGACACAGCTTGCGCTGATAAAAGACGCCTTAGAGGATATAAAGGGCGGGAATTTGAACCGACGTATTTTAGCAGGCGAAAACGATATGACAAAAACAATTTGCTATGACATTAACAAAATAGCAGTAAACAGTCAGGCGCAGCTTATACGGCAAAGACAATCTGAACAGGCATATAAACGGCTGATGACAAGTCTTTCACATGATGTAAAGACCCCGCTTGCTTCTCTTGTAGGTTATCTGGAAGCGGTTGAAAACAAAATTGTTATTGGAGAGGAAAAGGACGAATATATCCATGTCGCACATGAAAAAGCCCACTATATGAAATCCTTTGTGGAAAATTTGTTTGAATGGGTAAAACTGGATTCCGGAGAGCAGATTTTTCATTTTGAAAAATTTGACCTTAACGAGTTATCCCGCAACATTATAGCGGATTGGATTCCCGTCTTAGAAAGCAATCATTTTGAATATGAGTTTGTCATACCCGAAACAGAGTATTTTATTCACATAGATGTAAACGCATATACCCGCGTACTTAACAATCTTTTTCAAAATATTATTATCCATAGTGCGGGAGATAAAATGGCACTGCATATTTGTGAAGATATACAACAAGCTAAAATTATAATTTCAGATAATGGAAAAGGAATAGCTCCCGATAAGCTGCCACATATTTTTGAAAGAATGTACCAGTGCGACCAGTCGCGGTCTGCAAAGGGAAATGGTTTAGGACTGGCGATTGCTAAAGAGCTTATCAGTGTTCACAAAGGAACCATTACCGCTGAAAACAGCTCTGATAAAGGGACTGTATTTACTATATTGCTTCCCAAAGCCCTGTAAATAATGCGGGGCTTTCCTGCTATAAAACAAGAAAAAAGCAAGGTTTCGGCAAGGTTATGGCAAGGTTGATACTATATAATGGGAGGTAGAAAGGAGGAAAAGACAATGACTATCATTTCTACTGAAATGCTGAAATGGAAACGCAATAAGACAGTCTTAGGTATCTTTATTCTAACTGCAATTTTAGGAATATTCGCAGTTGAACGTGCTTTCAGTATATCAAGAAGTAGCTCACTAATGAATAGTTTTAGTGATTTATACACATTGGCATTTAAGAACCTTACAAGTTTGTTTCTGCCTATTGTGTTGAGTATGTTTGCAACCACATTGTTCTTTGATGAACAGAAAAATGATACCTTAAAAGGACTTCTGATTATTCCGATTTCCAAAACGCAACTTTATTTTTCAAAGATAGCAGTGGTAATTTTTATGTCATTAGCACTATGTCTGCTTACTTTTGCAATCTGTATTCTTGGCGGCTTTCTTGCAGGCGGCTTTACAGATTTGAATACGGAAACAATTTTACAGGCGGGATTATTATTTTTAGCCGGTGGCGTGTTAGTTCCACTTGCAATGCTCCCCGTTATTTTTTTAGCAACATTGGCAAAGGGATATGTTCTACCGATTGGGGCTGCATTACTTTATCTTGTGCCTGTCGTGCTTATTCCGTCGGGGATTATGGGACTGCACCCACTGGCGAGTGTTATGGGAATTTATCCCTATATTTCATCTGACGCAGCAGAAATGGTTAAGAAATGGGCGGGAGGAATAGAAATAACTATATCTCCGAATATCTGTTTAATTTCTCTTTTGGTAATTGGAAGTATTTCAGCCATTGTTTCCGTACTTGCATTGCGGAAACAGACCTATTGAAAGTGAGGATATATGATGAATAAATATGTAATTGAAACAAAACAACTGACAAAAACTTATGGAGAGCAAACGGTAGTCAATTCTGTTAATATCCATGTGAAACAAGGACAGATATATGGGCTGTTGGGGCGTAATGGGGCGGGTAAAACCACAATTATGAAAATGATTTTGGGGTTGACCAATATTACTTCCGGCGAAGTAGACGTATTCGGTCAAAATATCAAAGGGAGGGAAAAAAGAGTATATCCCCGGATTGGTGCTATTATTGAAACACCCGGCTTTTATCCGAATTTAACAGGTACGGAAAACTTGGAGATATTTGCAAAACTGCGCGGTACTGCTGCGCCAAATGCAGTAAAAAACGCCTTGGAGATTGTCGGTCTGCCTTATCGGGACAAAAAATTGTTTAGCAAGTATTCTCTTGGAATGAAGCAGCGTCTTGGAATAGCAAATGCTATTTTACATGACCCTGAACTGCTAATCTTAGATGAACCCACAAACGGTCTTGACCCGATAGGCATTGCAGAAGTAAGGGACTTTATTAAGACTTTAAGTATCGAGCGCGGAAAAACAATTCTTATTTCCAGTCATATTCTGTCCGAAATTGCACTACTGGCTGATGACATCGGCATTATTGACCATGGTGTACTACTGGAAGAAAACAGCATGAATGAGCTACAAAAGAAAAACAGTAAGTATATACTTCTGCAAGTTTCTGATATACCGAAAACTTCTCTTGTTTTGGAAAGGCAGTTTGGGGTTACCGAATATTCCGTACAGGACGAACACACCCTGCGGATTTATGACACTTCGTTGGATATGGCTGCTGTCAATAAAGCTCTTGTGGTACAGGATATAGCTGTTATCAGTTCTCAGCTATGCAATGATACATTAGAGGACTATTTCAAAAAAATCACAGGAGGAGAAGGAATTGCTTAGGCTGATACAGGCAGAGTTTCTTAAACTGCGTCGAAAAAAATTTATTGTGTTAATGCTGTTATCCGCTCTTTTCATGCCACTTCTTGCAGTTTTTTATTTCAGAAGTGCTGATAAAACAGTTATTGAACCATTACAATTTTATAAGTGGACTACATTCAGCTATACAGCTTGGATTATACTTCCTGTTGTATTGGGTTTGGTTTCTACTATGCTCATGTATGACGAAAATCAAAACGATATGCTCAAACAGTTGTGGATTATACCGATTAGCAAGACAGGATATTTTTTTAGCAAATTTATTGTTGTACTGTCTTATTCCGTTTGTTTTATGTTGCTTACAGCCATAGCGTCTGTATTTTTCGGTATGCTTCCCGGTTATATAACCTTTGAATGGAATAGTATCAGTTATCTATTTAAGAAATGTATTGAAATCGCCATACTTACCGCATTTTCCATATTACCACTTTTAGCGGTTGCAGCTGCCGGGAAGAACTATATACTCCCTGTATGTGTGACACTGGTTTACACCTTTCTTAGCTTTATTTTGCTTATGGTTAATATGTACCTACACCCTCTATCCAGTGCAACAGCAATTATCATGCGAGATATTCCCGGTGTTATTTTGGCACAGGAAGTCAATATTCCGGCTGCACTTTTTTGTATCGGTATATGGACTATTGTTTCTATCGTATTTGCGTACATTTCCTTAAAGCATAGAAAGTGAGTGATTGAATGATGAAAGAATTGATTTGGGCAGAACATCAAAAACTCCGACGTTCAAAAATTGTGTTGGTCGCCATATTCGCAGTTATTATGGTTGCAATTATTGTTTTTACTCAAGGGCAGTTTTCTTTTGGGGAAAAACGCTATATAGATGACGCAGGGTGGTTTATGAACGCAGCACAGTCTTTAGCAACTTTTTTTGTTCTTCCTGCGGTTATTGCACTTTTGGGGAGCTATATGATTTGTCGTGAGGAACAAGAAGATACTATTAAATCATTACGTTTAATTCCTATAAGTGAAGCTAAAATGACGATTGCAAAATTACTTATTACTTTTGCATTTAGCGTACTCTTTTATTTGCTGCTTTTCGGCATTACATTTTTAGTTGAAGTTATTTTACATTTTAGGGGCTTGTCTATCAAAATGATTTTAAGTTTTTTCAAAATCTATTTACTTGACGGCATTGGGATTTTCTTTGCTATTGCACCTGTTATTGCGGTTGTATCAAGAATAAAGAAAGGCTATTGGCTTGCTTTGATTTTTACAGTAATTTATTCTTTTGCAGGATTATTCACAAGTATATCCGATGTTCTTTCGGCTTGCTATCCTATTACTGCTACATTCAATATTTCCGGCTATTATTCTGCCACCTTTGGAGAAATCATTATTAGCCTTATGAGTTTGTTCTTTTGTGGATTGTTTTCTGTCTTGATTTTAATATCTAAAAAAACAATCAAAAATAAGTAATGATACAACCAACATCTGCCGGACGACGGCAAAGAAAAAAAGCCGTCGCAGAGCAGCCATATTTTCACGCGCCTATTCTATTTCGGCGGCTTTGATTTTCAGAGCCGCCGTTTCTTTTTGTCTGTACGACGACCCTTAACCATGTAGACATGGCGGCTTTAGGAGGTAGCCGCCATGAGTTATAAACTACAACAACAAATTCTTACATTCTTTGATTTATCAAAAAAAGCCCGACCGCCACCGGGGATATTCCTACCCTTAGATATGAACTATTAAATCATCTAAATACTTTTTATTATTCCTATGCGCCTGTCCGCGTTTTTTTGCGGACGGGCGCATTTTGTATGCTTAAAAAAATTTTTGAAAAAATTTCCGAAAATATTTGGCATTTTTTCAAAGCTCCGTATTACCCCGCGAAAAGGGGGAAGCACCACCAACTTTCAACGAGAAAGGAGGTGAGAATGTGGAACCTAATAGCAGGGAGTTTTATAAGCAATGTTCTTTTCAGAAGTATTGCAATGCGGTATTGCACAATGAAGCGTGCGACGCTCATAGAGAGCTTCGTACACATAAGGCAAAGGAAGTAACCTTTTCCGACATGACCTTAGATGAAGCGCGACAGCTACATACCTTTGATGAATATTTCAAACGGGAAACTGCTGAAACCGTCTTTGAAAAAGCCGGAAAGAAAATCACGCCGAAGTTGCTTCTTGAAGCAATCCGTACTTTGCCGGAAGAAAAGCGCAAAGCCATATTGCTGTATTATTTCGAGGGAATGAGCGATACAGAAATTGCAGAGTTGCTCAATACACCGAGAAGTACAATACAGTACAGACGGACAAGCTCTTTTGAACAATTAAGAAAATATTTGGAGGAAAATGCTGATGAATGGGACGAATGGTAATCAACCCGGCTACCCTGAAAATGCCCTTGTTCCTTATCCTGTCATTGTGGCAGCGACAAAGGGCGACCCGGACGCTATGAAAATGGTCTTGCAGCATTTCAGCGGTTATATAGCCCGTTTATCCATGCGAAAGTTATATGACGAGCGTGGAAATGTTTATTTTGGTATAGACAACGACATTCGGGAACGGCTGCAAGCCAAACTGATGATGGCTGTCCTCAATTTTAGAACAGAGAAATAACCGCAATCGGCGGTGGAACGTCTTTACTCCCCCTTTTCCGTTCCGCTGCTGACGCGGCAGCACAGCCATTTTGAACCTTGACAAAGAAAGCGACGCAAGAGAACGGCGACGCAGCATAAGGCAAATCGGATACGTTCCTTTTGTGCCGAGCCATGCGGTGGGTACGCCATGACCTTTTTCTTAACCGAAAAGCGAGCGAGAAATACCACACCGTAAAGTAGGGATAGCACCCTGCGGGCGATAACGCACAGAATATATAATGATACTTCCTTACAGCCATAGTCCGAGCGTTAGAAGCGTCGCAGGCAATGGGTAGGGCTTCGGCAGACCGCCGGAGGGGTGCAACTCCCATGAGGTTACGCTAATAGCCGTCCGATTAAAGCCTATGTCACAGATTGATTTTTGACCCGTTAAGAAAGGGGGACGACAAATTGAACAATAACGACGTGCCGATTTGGGAAAAGTACACGCTTACCATAGAAGAAGCAGCAAAATATTTCCGTATCGGAGAAAGCAAGCTGCGGAAACTGGCAGAAGAAAATCCCGTCCCGGACTGGGTAATGATGAACGGAAACCGTATTCAGATTAAGCGTAAGCAGTTTGAAAAAATGATTGATACGGTGGACGCAATCTGATAGTGAAATCGAGCCTTGAATGTGGTACAATGTAGTCAAGCATATCAAGGCTCTTTCCATTATGGAAAGGAGCATAACGATGTCGGAAAAAAGACGGGATAATAAAAATCGTATTCTCCGAACCGGAGAGAGCCAGAGAAAAGACGGAAGATATGCCTACAAATATATAGATACCTTTGGGAAACCGCAGTTTGTTTATTCTTGGAAGTTAGTGCCTACGGACAAAACCCCGGCAGGAAAGCGCGACGATATAGCGTTGAGGGAAAAAGAGAAAGAAATCCAAAAAGACCTTGACGACGGTATCGACCATATCGGAAAGAAAATGACGGTCTGCCAACTCTACGCAAAGCAGATACGCCACCGGGCAAATGTGCGGCATGGTACAAAGCAGGGGCGAAAACAGCTCATGCGGATTTTGCAGGAGGATAAACTTGGAGCCTGTCGGATTGAAAATGTGAAGCTCTCCGACGCAAAGGAATGGGCGTTACGCATGAAAGAAAAAGGTTACGGCTTCAAGACTATTAACAACCACAAGCGTTCCTTAAAGGCTGCCTTTTACACAGCCATACAGGACGATTGTATTCGTAAAAATCCATTTGACTTCCAGTTGAACACCGTCCTTGAAGATGATACGGAACCAAAGGAACCTCTATCCCCTACGCAGGAAGCGGCTTTTCTGTCCTTTGTGCAGCATGATAAAGTCTATCAGAAATACTACGACGAGATTATCATACTGTTAGGGACAGGGCTTCGCATTTCGGAACTCTGCGGACTGACGGAAGCTGACATTGACTTAGACAAACAGCTTATCAATGTAGACCACCAACTTTTGAAAATTGCAGACGTGGGCTACTATGTGGAAACACCTAAGACGAAAAGCGGCAACCGGGTTATTCCTATGAGTGAAAAAGTGTTGGAAGCATTTCAGCGGGTGCTGAACAAACGGAAATATGCACAGCCTATTATTTTAGAGGGCTACACAAAATTTCTGTTCCTTAACCGGAACGGCTTGCCAAAAGTGGCGGTCAACTATGAAAGTATGTTCCGAGGACTTGTGAGGAAATACAACAAAACGCAAAAGGTAGCATTGCCAAAAGTAATGACACCGCACACCTTACGCCACACATTCTGCACCACGTTAGCAAATGCGGGAATGAACCCCAAAGCATTGCAGTACATCATGGGACATTCCAACATCAATATGACGCTGAACTATTACGCGCATACGACTTCCGAAACGTCGATAACAGAAATGAAGCGGCTAATTGCATAAGTAGTAAACGGAGAATTTACTACTCCACATACTACTTTTGAACATCAAAACATACGGGGATATAAGAAGATTTGAGAGTATCTTCCATAACAAAAAATGCCGGAAAAGCCTGTAACAATAGGCTATACCGGCATATAAGAACTTTTGAAAAGATAATCAAAAATTACTTTGTGATTTTATCAAAAATACAGGGGGATTTTTATGGCTACTATTAAAGAAATTGCAGCTCTTGCCGGAGTGTCCCGCGGCACCGTGGACCGTGTCTTAAATGACCGCGGCGCAGTAAACCCGGAGACTGCTGAGAAGATCAGAAAAATAGCAAAAGAACTGGACTATAAGCCCAACCGTGCCGGTCTGGTCCTGGCTGCCCAGAAAAAGAGATTGAAGTTAGGCGTCATTCTGTTTTCCACCGGGAATCCCTTTTTCCAGGATGTATTGGCAGGAATCGATGAAAAAGCGGAAGAGCTGGCAAATTACAACTGCACTGTAATTACAAAACAGATCTCCTTCGGTGTGGAGGCGCAGCTGCAGACAATCGACGAGCTACTGGCGGAAGAGGTAAACGGCATCGCCATGACTCCTTATAATGACGACCGGATCCGCAACCGTATCAATGCGTTATATGAACAAGGCATCCCCGTAGTCACGCTGAATACAGACATTGAAAATTCCAGACGCCTCGCTTATGTGGGCAGCAATTATACCCGCAGTGGTGCCACTGCCGCCGGACTTTTACAGCTGATGACTTCCGGTATGGTAAACATTGGTATCGTCACCGGTTCCTCCAAGATCCTCTGTCATACGGAGCGTATTGCCGGATTTCTTAAAACCTTAGCCCCTTACCGCAACCGGATCCACGTGGTAGACACGGTGGAGATCCACGATGACGAAGTAGAAAGCTACGAGAAGACCACCGCACTGTTGTCAGAACACCCCGAGATCAATGCGCTGTTTTTTGCTGCCGGCGGTGTCTACGGCGGTTGCCGCAGTGTGGAAGCCCTGGAGAGAAAAGATTCCGTCCGGATCATTGCTTTCGATCTGGTTCCTACCACGAGACAGATGTTGGAAAATGACACCATTGCCGCTACTATCTGCCAACAGCCAAAAATCCAGGGCAGCAAACCCCTTTCCCTGCTGTTCGCCTATCTGACCACCGGAGAAACTCCGGAGAAAGAATACAATTATACCGCGGTGGATATCCGGATCAAAGAAAATCTCTAAAACTTTCTTAAGATTCTTCCGACACCCTTGTCATTCACAACATATAGTATTATAATATAGATATTATCTACGAAATGTTGTTTGAGGGGTACTAAAGCGGGGGAGTCTTTCATCGATGAACATATCTGATCTGAAGAGAAATGCATATATGTTGCGGGGTTCTGATGCAAAACGTGGTTATATGCGCTGGTGGCATTCTTTCCAGGGCGTTTGTCCTACGACACAGGAGACCCGCACTTTTTTTGTGGAATACAGTATTTTAAATCCGGCACTTGGCGCTGCACAACCGATTTTAGGACAACATCCTTATTACAGACGGCACGGCATGAAGCCCTCCTATCTCTGCGTGAAAGCAGGCGTTTTCCCGAAGGACGGTGACGGTGGACTGCAATTGCAGTCCTACTATCCCATGACTGCTCTGCAGGTAGCGCAGGATCCTTTTTATATGCAGATTGAGGACTGCATCTTAAGTGAAAATCGCATCAGTGGTGCCATCGAGATCTCCGAGGATACCGCAAGGCATCGCTCTCTGATGACCGATGCCGGCAGTTTCGTGTGGAATCTGGAAATGCACAAGGCGGTAGCCTGCCATACCGGATATATTGCCAACGCGTTTTTCACGGCGATTCATGCACTGGAAAGCTACTGGCACGGTGAGGGAATCCGGACCTTTTTCCGCGGTACTGTTATTTTAAACGGTGTCACCTATGATATTACACCGGAGACTTCCTACGGTTATGCGGATAAGCATTGGGGACGCAGCTACAATCAGCCATGGCTGCAGTTCGCTTCCGGTCATCTGATCAGCGAACGAAACGGTCGTGAGCTGAAGCATTCCGCTCTCGCCATCGACGGCTGTTGTCCGAAATTTTTATTTTTCCCCATGCGTCGGAGAATTCTGATGCAGCTGACTTATACCGGAGAAGATTTTGAATATCACTTTGGCAAACCGCTTACGCTGCCCCGTTGCAAGTGGAAAGTCAAAGAGACCAACAAACGCTTCATCTGGCACTTCAAAGCCCAGAACCTAACTTCCGTCATCCGAATCTCCGGAAGCTGCAGTAAGGAGCAGATGATGCCCCTGCTCTATGAAAATCCGGATGGGAAAGTCTCTCCCGCTCCTCTGTGGGAGGGCGGCACTGCTGTCGGAACCATTGAATTGTATCGAAGAGTCGGCGGTTCTCTGGAGTTAATCGACAGACTGCAATTCGAAAATGGATTGTGCGCTTATCAGAGATCCTGATTTTAACAAACAAAAAGCTGCTGTCTCAGATTTTTCTTGAGACAACAGCTTTTTATTATTATTCTGTTCAGATGACTTCTTCCGGCTCGTCCAAAGCCTTCTCATAGCTCTCCAGGATCACTCTCTGCAAATTTTCTCTGGTAGAAGAATTGATGGGATGTGCAATATCCCTGTATTCTCCATCCGTTGCCTTCTTGCTCGGCATTGCAATGAACAATCCCTTTTCCCCTTCGATCACCTTGATATCATGTACAACAAATTCATCATCCAGCGTAATAGATACGACGGCTTTCATCTTGCCTTCCTTGGTAATCTTCCGAACACGTACATCTGTAATCTGCATTGGCTAACCCCCTTGGTGTTGTTATCATGATCCTTACACATTTTTCCGCCCTGCGGGCTCTCAAAATGCTAAAGATATCCGGATCACTTAAATGACATACCTTTCATTACGTTCCACTACGATCTTGACTTCGCCTTCTCCCACAAAGTACGAATTTGCACGGATCGTGTCACGACTCTCTACAATACAGTTTTCAATATGCGTGTTATCTCCAATATATACATCGTTGAGGATAATGGAATTCTTGATCACACAATTATTACCGATATAACTCTTCTTGAAGATAACGGAATTCTCTACCACACCGTTAATGATACATCCGCTGGATACCAGGCTGTTGCGCACCTGGGAACCGGGATTGTATTTTGCGGGGGGCAGATCGTCTACCTTGGAATATACATCCGGATACTGTTTGAAGAAGTAATTTCTCACATTTGCTTTCAGGAAATCCATGTTGGTACTGTAATAATCGTCTACCGATGCAATATTTCTCCAGTAATCCTTGATCTTATATCCGTAGATTCTCTTCAGATCCTTATAGCGGATCAGAATATCTCTTACAAAATCATAACGGTCTTCCTCAGCACACTTCTCAATCATCTCAATCAGCAGTCTGCGTCGAACCACATAGATACCGCAGGAGATGGTGTTGGTCTTAGCCTGTAAAGGCTTCTCCTCGAACTCCTCGATACGGCTCTCCTCGTTCATACGGATCGTACCGAAACGTTCTACGTTCGTACCGGCTTCCATCTCACGACAGACTACGGTAATATCTGCCTTTTTCTCAATGTGATATTCCAGTACCTTATTGTAATCCATCTTGTATACACAGTCACCGGAAGCGATGACTACATAAGGCTCATGGCTGTTCTTCAGGAAGCTCAGATTCTGATAAATAGCGTCTGCAGTTCCTCTGTACCAGTTGCTGTTCTCTGCTGTCACAGCAGGAGTAAATACATATAAACCTCCCTGCTTACGTCCGAAATCCCACCACTTGGAGGAATTCAGATGTTCGTTCAGACTTCTCGCATTGTACTGGGTAAATACTGCCACCTTCTGAATATGAGAGTTGGTCATATTACTCAGTGTAAAGTCAATACTGCGGTAGCTTCCGGCAATAGGCATCGCACATATTGCTCGCTTCTGGGAAAGTTCCCGCATCCTGTGATTGTTACCGCCTGCTAAAATAATTCCAATCGCTCTCACTGCTATTCACCTGCCTTAATTAATGTTTTGCCGCTTGCGAGCTGGGAATCCTCATAATCTGCAGCAGCTGTCACTCCGGATATCACTGAGTTTTTGCCTACGCTGATACCGTCAGGAATCACGCTCTTCTCACCGATGGTTACAAGTCCGTGGTTATAAATATGAGGTGCGGTATCGTTCTCTGCTTCTTCACCGACACCTAATTTTACCTGATTACCCACCACAACATTTTCTGCAATAATTGCTTTATTGATCTCACAGTCATCACCGATCTGTGTCTGATTCATGATAATGGAATCGCGGATCACGGTTCCCTTACCGATCGTTACGCCACAGCCAATGACGGAATTATATACTTCTCCATAGACATCGGAGCCTTCACCGATGATACTTCTCTCTACCACACTGTCCGCAGCGATGTAATCAGGGGGCTGGATCTCGCTCTTGGTATAGATCTTCCAGTACTCCTCATACAGGTTGAACTCGGGCACAATGTCAATCAGCTCCATGTTAGCTTCCCAATAGGAGTTTAAGGTGCCTACGTCCTTCCAGTATCCGGTGAACTCATACGCATACAACGGAGATCCCTTCTCGTGGCAGTAAGGAATGACATGCTTACCGAAGTCCAGTGCCGGCTGGTCTGCCATAGCGATCAGAGCCTCTTTCAATGTCTTCCAGTTAAATATGTAAATACCCATACTTGCAAGATTGCTTCTGGGATGTTCCGGCTTCTCCTCAAACTCGGTGATCCGATGATTCTCATCTGCGATCATGATACCGAAACGGCTTGCCTCCTCCATGGGAACCGGCATTACCGCAATGGTAACTTCCGCGTTGTTGGCCTTATGGAAGTCCAGCATGACTTCGTAGTCCATTTTATAAATATGATCTCCGGAAAGGATCAGCACATACTCCGGATTGTAGCTCTCCATATACTCCAGATTCTGATAGATCGCATTCGCAGTACCGGTATACCATTCGCTGTTGGTACTCTTTTCATATGGAGGAAGTACGGTAACTCCTCCGATATTACGATCCAGATCCCAGGGAATACCGATTCCGATATGGGTATTCAGTCTGAGGGGCTGGTACTGTGTCAGCACGCCTACCGTATCCACTCCCGAATTAATACAATTAGAAAGGGGAAAATCGATAATGCGATACTTGCCTCCGAATGCAACGGCAGGTTTTGCGACCTTGGATGTCAGAACACCAAGACGGCTTCCCTGTCCTCCAGCCAATAGCATGGCTATCATTTCTTTCTTAATCATATCCTCACCTCTATCTAGCCTTCCACCTGTTGTAATAAATAGTCGCTCGCGGCTATTATCCGATGTATCCATCTGTCTCGAAAAAGCGTTCGCTCTTTCCTTCGGATGTGATAATCCGATTATAACACATTGACATGGGAAAGTGAATATTTATTACTTGATTTTTTTGTCTTTTTACGATTTTTATATTCATTTTTTACATAATTATCTTCTCTTTCGCGTTCTTTTTGTAAATTTCTACCAGTACATTAAAAATTAGATTCCAAAAAATTGTGAACTTACACATTTTTTCAAAATCGTACCTACGGATTGTTTTTTTCCGCTCCTATGTATATAATGTTAATAAGCAATGCAACTACACTATATTAAGGAAGTGTCAATATGTATCAGATAGACTTTAATCACCCCTCATCCATTTATTTTGTAGGTATCGGTGGTATCAGCATGAGCGGTCTCGCAGAGATCCTTAAGGATGCCGGTTTCCGTGTATCCGGCTCCGATCGTTCCAAGAGCCCCCTTACCGAAACACTGGAGAGAAAGGGGATCAATGTATTTTATGGACAACGTGCCGGGAATATTACCGATGATATCGACTGTGTTGTATTTACCAGTGCGATCCATAAGGATAATCCCGAATATATCGCCACGATGGAAAAAGGCATCCCGTATCTGACCAGAGCCCAGCTCTTAGGTGAGATCATGCAGAATTACAAAACTCCCATCGCTATCAGCGGTACCCATGGCAAGACCACCACGACATCCATGGTCAGTGAGATCCTGCTGCACGCCGGCACAGATCCCACTCTGTCCATCGGTGGAATGTTAAAAAGTATCGGCGGCAATATCCGCGTAGGCAGTACCGATCTGTTCGTTACAGAAGCCTGCGAATATACCAACAGTTTTTTAAGTTTTTTCCCCAAGGTTGGTATGATCTTAAATATTGAGGAGGATCATCTGGACTTTTTCAAGGATATTAACGATATCCGAAATTCTTTCCATAAGTTTGCAAAGCTCCTGCCCGCAGACGGCTGCCTGATCATCAACGGTGCCATTGACAAACTGCAGGAGATCACAGGGGATCTTGACTGCCGTGTGATCACTTTTAATAAGGAAGCAGTCAATAGTGACGGTTCTGCCGCAGACTATTATCCTTCGGATATTGCTTATGATGAGTTGGGGCATCCTTCCTTTACACTTCATTGTCATGGGGAGGAATCCGGCAGGTTTGCCCTGCAGGTTCCCGGAGAACACAATGTCTGCAACGCGGTAGCTTCCATTGCATTAGCCGATCTGTTGTCGATCGACCGTGGAATTACCGCTTCCGCACTTCACGGCTTCACGGGCACAGACCGCAGATTTGAATACAAGGGAAACATCGGTGGTGTCACCATTATCGATGACTACGCGCATCATCCCACAGAGATTGCCGCCACCCTGCATGCCGCAGCCAATTACCCTCACAAGACCCTCTGGTGCGTCTTCCAGCCCCATACCTACACCAGGACCAAAGCATTTATGAAAGATTTCGCAAAAGCCTTAAGTCTGGCAGACAAGGTCGTCCTGGCAGATATCTATGCCGCCCGCGAGACCGACACCCTTGGAATCAGTTCCGAGACCCTTCAGACAGAGATCCGGGCACTGGGTCATGAATGCTACTATTTTCCTTCTTTTGATGAAATTGAAAACTTTTTATTAGAAAACTGCATAAACGGTGACCTGTTGATAACTATGGGTGCCGGAGATGTAGTAAAAATCGGTGAAAACCTGCTTGGCAAATAGTTATCCACATTATCCACAGAGATGGTTGGGGATTATCCCTTCTTTCCCTGTGGATATTTTATTGTTTCTCTGTGGATAATTCTGTGTCGAATTTTGACGCATATTTGCCGATATATAAGGTTTTTCCGATACACCGTCTGTATGTATCCACAATATCCACCGTTTCCACATTTTGCTTTGTGTGTCCGCAAGCCCAGTGTTTACAAGGTTTTCCGGCAAATTGACTATTTCTTTTTCACAGGTCTTATGCTATACTTGGTCTTACTTTGAAAAAGGAACGATTTGTGAAATTTGTGAAAGAAGGTATTGTGTGTTATGGCACGAATAGCGCTCTATAAGGATAATTATGCAGATTCGACGGTAGTGTCTAATCTGTTTATTGATGAATATATGAAGGATGCCAACGACGCACAGCTGAAGGTTTATTTCTATCTGCTGCGCATGCTGAATGCGGATCAGGCTATCAGTGTGTCCGGAATTGCGGACAAGTTCAACCACACGGAAAAGGATGTAATCCGTGCATTGAAGTATTGGGAGAATCAGCAGATTCTGGATCTGGATTTCGATGAGAATAAGGCTCTGGTAGGTATCCATCTCCGTGATCTGAGTGCCCAGGCCACTCCTGCCTCCCAGCACAATGTACTGTTAACTTCCGGTCCCGTACAGGCACAGAATACAGCAGGGAACTCCGTAATCAGTGCTGCTGTCGCACAGCCCGTGCAGACTGCACCGCAGGAGACAACTCCTGTCTATACCAAGCCAGCCTATTCCCTGGATCAGTTGCGGGAATTTAAAGAGAGAGAAGAAACTTCCCAACTTTTGTTCATCGCAGAAGCATATATCGGTAAGCCTCTGACTCCCTCCGAGATCAAAACGATTCTGTTCTTCACAGATGTGCTGCATTTTTCGGATGATCTGATCGATTATCTGCTGCAGTACTGTGTAGAACGTGGGAAGAAAGATTTCAAATACATAGAAAAAGTTGCTGTCAACTGGGCAGAGGAAGGCATTACCACGCCGAAGCAGGCGCAAAAATTCTCTACCCGTTACGATAAAAGTGTCTATTCCATCATGAACAGCTTAGGACGCAGTACTGCTCCCACAGCAAAGGAACTGGAATTCATCAATCGCTGGACCAGAGAGTACGGCTTCAGTACAGATATTATATTGGAAGCCTGCGAGCGCAGTTCTCTTGCTACGGACAGGCATCGTTTCGAGTATGCCGAAGGTATTTTAAGCAGCTGGAAGAACGCAGGAATCCATCACAAGGCGGATATCCAACAGGCGGATGCCACTTACCAGAAGAAAAAGGCCACAAAGCCTGCTCCTGCCGCATCCTCTAACCGTTTCACACAATTTGCCCAGAACAGTTATGACTTTGCCGCTCTGGAAAAAGAGATCTTAAGTAATTAACCGAAATATTTGCAGGTAAAGGGGAGCATGTCGTGTCACTGACTAACGCACAATACAATTCCATTATGAAAGACTATGAACAGACCAGGGACCGCAATCGTCACCTGACGGAACAGCGCCGCCGGGAGGTCTATACAAAGCTTCCGGAATACGGCAGACTGGACGAATCTGTTGGAGAACTCTCCGTAGCCCAGGCAAAGCTTTTATTAAACGGCGATGATGAAGCGCTTACCAGGCTACGCCTTTCTCTGAAGGACATTTCCCGCCGGAAAAAGGAATTGCTCGTCTCGGCCGGTTATCCCGTCGATTATTTAGAACCGGTCTACACCTGCCCGGACTGTAAGGATACCGGTTATATCGAAAGTGACAATGGTCTTCGCAAAAAATGTCATTGTTTTCATCAGCAGGAACTGGATATTCTCTATGAACAGTCTCATATCCGGGATATGATCGCTTCCGAGAATTTTTCCAACCTGTCTTACGAATATTATCAGGGAGAAGATCTGTCGCATTTCCGAAAATGCGTCGATGTCTGTCACAATTTTGTACAAAACTTCAAACAAGACTACCACAATTTATTCTTTTATGGTACAGTAGGTACTGGCAAAAGCTTTTTGTCGGGATGCATCGCCAGTGAATTGCTGCAGAGCGGGCATTCCGTGATCTATTTCAGTGCTTCCGGGTTATTTGATACCCTTGCGCGTTATACTTTTGACGCCAGGGCAAAGGAAGCCCTCTCCGGATTCTACGAGGATATCTACAACTGTGATCTGCTGATCATTGATGACCTCGGTACGGAGATGACCAATACTTTTGTGGCATCCCAGCTGTTCTCCTGTCTGAACGAGAGACATCTGCGCCAAAAAGCTACCATCATCTCCACGAACTTAAGTCTGGAGGAATTGCGCGACCGATATTCCGACCGGGTATTTTCCCGCATTACCAGTCATTACGATCTGTGTAAGCTCACCGGTCCCGATATCCGTATGTGCAAAAAGCGTATGCAGAATGCATCTGACAATTAATCATTTTATTGTAACCGAACAGTATACAGAATCAGAAAGTGAGGATTACCCCAATGGCGAATCGTGAAGAAAAAAGAAATCTGGAGACCATCCCCGTCGGCTCTCTGGGCATTATTTCCCTGCCCGGCTGTAAGCCCTTAGGAGAAAAGGTAGACCAGTATCTTGTAAAATGGAGAGTTGAGAGAGAAAGCGAGCATAAAGAATCTCTGGCATTTGCAGGTTATCAGAGAGATTCCTATCTGCTGGATGCAAAGGTGCCCCGTTTCGGTTCCGGCGAAGCAAAAGGTCAGATCTTAGAATCCGTCCGCGGTACCGATCTCTACCTGTTAGTAGATGTACTGAACTACTCCATGACTTATTCCCTGTGCGGTAATGAGAATCATATGTCTCCCGATGATCACTATCAGGATCTGAAGCGTATCATCGCAGCTGTCGGTGGTAAGGCCCGTCGTATCACAGTCATCATGCCTTTCCTGTACGAGAGCCGTCAGCACAAGAGAACTTCCCGTGAGTCTCTGGACTGTGCACTGGCACTGCAGGAGCTGGTAAGCATGGGTGTAGACAACATCATCACTTTCGATGCTCACGATCCTCGTGTACAGAATGCAATTCCTCTGCACGGTTTCGAAACTGTACAGCCTGCATACCAATTTATCAAAGGTCTGCTCCGCAATGTGAAGGATCTGCAGTTAGATTCCAACCATATGATGGTCATCAGCCCGGATGAAGGCGGTATGGGACGTGCTATTTATGTGGCCAACGTTTTAGGTCTGGATATGGGTATGTTCTATAAGAGAAGAGATTACACCCGCATTGTCAACGGTCGTAACCCTATCGTAGCTCATGAGTTCCTGGGCACCAGCGTAGAGGGCAAGGATATGATCATCATTGATGATATGATCTCCTCCGGCGAAAGCATGCTGGAAGTAGCCGCTGCTCTGAAGGAGCGCAAGGCAAATAAGATCTTCGTCTTCTCCACCTTTGGTCTCTTCACCAACGGTCTGGACAAGTTCGACAAGGCTTATGAAAACGGCATCATCGATAAGGTACTGACCACCAACCTGATCTACCAGACTCCGGAACTGCTCCAGAGAGAATGGTACATCAACTGCGATATGAGTAAGTACATCGCTTACATCATTGATACTTTGAACCACGATTCTTCCATCAGCGATCTGCTGAATCCGAATGAGAGAATTCAGAATATCGTTGCAAAATATAAGAAGGGTGAGCTGTAAAGCTCACCCCTTTTATTTTAACTTGAGAGTTAATTAAGAAATGCTATCGAATCCCCGTAGCCCGCATTGGGGCTAAG